>DAITOV010000138.1:0-11612 GCA_036833945.1 Abditibacteriia bacterium | reverse complement strand
AGCCCCTATACGGACGGCTACGCCGACTACTTTTACAATTGGGCATTAGGCCCGATCAACGGCCCCAGTGAACCGACCTATCCCGCAGCCAGCGAAGCGCAAATCGCCTCCCCCACACTCACCCTGCTGGCTGGCGATTTCCAAACCAAAGCCGCCAACAGCTACACCGGCGGCGGCACCGGTTCTGGCCTGGCCAGTTGGTTTTCCACCGGCGACCAAACTCGCCACCTCGAAGGTGCCAACTACGCTTTTTGCGACGGACACGTGAAGTGGCTCAAAGGCGACAGCCAACTACAAACCCCCAAAATCTACAGCCGCGCCGCCACCTTTGCCGTCTCCGGCAACAACGCCACTTTCCGTGTCGTTCCCTGACGCTCTTCACCATTACGATGAAAACCCCATTTAATAACGGTCGTGCCTTTTTATGCGGCAAACGATGTTTCAACATTTTCGCAATCTTCACGGTGTGTGCCACGCCCGTTATAAGCAGCGCTCAAACACCCGCCATCCCGCTCAAAGCCGCCGATTATATTTACGATGCATTGGAGGTAGATAAGCCGCTCATCGACTTAAAGAATCAAGCCTGGACGGTACAGGCTACCGGTAGCGACCAGATAGTTCCCGTCCGCGTCGGTGAATCAATTTTAAACCAGGGTTTTGCGGCGGGCGAATACACCTACCGCACCACCTTCAAGCTTCCGACAATCGGCAACCCGGCCCCGCTTTATCTGCTGAATCTGGGGCCGATCTCTGCCGCCGATATTACCGAAATTAACGGCCAGAAAATCGGTGCCTATGGTGCCTTCCCCGGCACAACTCCCATTCACGGCAGTTCGTGGGCACCACGCCGTTACCCCGTCGCGGCAGGTTCGCTACGCTTTGGCGCTACCAATGAACTCAAAATTCGTGTGCAGACCGGCGTTTGGGGCGGCATCTATCAAGGGCCGTTGGAGCTACGTCCTCTCAAACAACAGGTCCTCATCGACTATGCCCTGCGCGATGCCGCCATCGGTGCAGTTACACCGCTACTGAGTGAAGCCTCGCATCTCAACCACATTTACGGCAACGAGCCAATGGCCCTCCGCCTACGCGTTGCCGACTTCCTCTCCGGTCGGGCCAACAATGACGCGACGTTAAAACTCAACGTTTCTCAACCATCAGGCTCCATCGTGCATCGGCACACTTTTCCACTCCGCTTGCAGCCCCAAGCCTGGACGGACTGGATGACTATCAAACTCCCCGCACTGCCTGCGGGAGATTACTCCTGCTCGGTTATTATTGAAGCTGGCGGCCAGACGCTTTACCAAAAAAAATTCTCGTTTTCGCGGCAGGAACAACGCCCCGACTTGTCTCAAAAAGGTGTGGAGATTCCCCAGACCCAATTCTCCTCGCTGCAATGGCGCTCGCTTTCCGAAAATGCCGTCGGCAGTTACGGAGCGCGTAATTTCGATGCCGACAAAGTGCTGACTTCCCACCTGGACGAAGCCGATCCGCGCGGTAATTTGGCCTTTACCTCGCGCGTGGAGAAAAATTCCAACCGTGTGCTGCTCTTCCAGAACGAAGTTCAGAAAACGCCCAAGACCCCACACCCGGCCGAATATTATCAGGAGTTCGGTTTAGGCCGCGAATATGACGGTTTTAACACCCTATGGCCGTTTGGGTACATTCGCCTGGGCAACAAACCGAGCACGGCACAAATCAGTGAAGCCACCTGGACTTCGCGCACCTATCGTTGGCAAGAACATCCGCAAAGCCCGGCGGTTGGAGAACTCACGGTTTCCAAACTCTCTCCTGCCTTCCGCTTGCAGGCTAATACCGATGAAGTCGGCCTGTTCGAGTCGTTAGCCGACTGGGGGTTAGCTGGACCGTCGCACATCGCCTTCATGGGCGAGAAAGGACTCGAAATTCGAAACGGAACGGCCAAGTTCGCAGCTACGCAAATGAGAGCGAACTGGTTATTAGTCTGGTTTCAAAATAGCGCCGGGTGGAACGATTTCGACATTCCGTGGCTGGTGGTGCTGGAAAATAAATTCGACCAAATTGAATTGAACGGCGAAGGCTTAAAGATTGGCAATCAGGATAATCGCCCGGTAGGCCGCATCTGGGGTATGCCGCTCTGCGGCGTGCGTTTGCTACCGAAAAGTGAAACTGCTTCGTGGGATAGTTCATCCACCCAGATTCCTCTCTCAAAAATTCAGCATTGGTCGCGTTCCCTGCTGGCCTACCCGCGCGCAGTGCAGCGTGAAGTCGCACTCGATTATGTAACCAATGATACCTACTTGCGCGAATCTTTCACCTTCGAAACCGTGAAAGATGCCTGGGACACGCAGCCGCTATTGGCTACTCCGGTTGCCCCTGCCCTGGCACTGAATCTGGTAGCCGGGAAGCTTGGCATTCAACCCAATACCCAACTCACCGATTACCACCTCACTACGCTCTTTGGCCCCTACCTCGCAGCGCCCCAACAACAAACCATTACCTATCGCATCCCCGGCTTGTTGAAACTGGTGCGCGAAATGGAAGTGATTCAAAAGCCGAATGTAACGGTCGCAGATGCAATGCAGCTCCAAAAAATCCTCGACCAGGCCGTGCTGGAAATCATCGAGAAAGATAAGTTGGAAGAGCTGCCGTGGCCGTCTATGTTTGCGGCCAACAAGTTGCAACAAGGCTACATCCAACCCTATTTGTCATATCTCATCTCCACCCTGCCCTTCCTCTCACCCGAAGTCGCAACGCGGCTGCGCCAGGCGATTATGAATGCCACCGAGCATGCGCTGTTGCCGCTTCAACTTCCGGCCAGCGGTTGGAATTCGCCACTGAAAGAGCGTGTGGTGGGCACGGAATTATTCACGCGCGTCTACGAACCCATCACCCGCAAGCACTTCCTGCTTCCGGGGCAGCAAACCGGCAAGCGCGGCACCGACCAGCCGTTTGCCCAGGCGCTGCAACTGCTGAGCCTCGATCAGGTTTCACACAACATCACCGGCGATGCCCTACTGCGCGAGCACTGGCCGGTCATCGAAGAGATGTATCACCTGTTGCCGCACAGCCACGACTGGGCCATCTTGCAGATTTGGGATTATCTCAGTGGCTACCGCATCGGCAACGGTCTGCAGGAAGGCGGCGCGCATTACGCTGGTTTTGCCGCCGTGGCACGCATGGCCGACAGAATGGGCAAACCCATGTTACGCGACCAGGCCGCCGGTTATGCCGTGATGCAGCTTTTGGGCATGAACGCCGCCATGAACGGCATCGATTATTTCCGGATATACCGCCCGTGGAGCGCCCGCCACCAACACGCCGCCGATATCAATATTGGCGAGCGCACTTTGAAGCATCGCTATGTGGAATATAACGAGTTTGGCGGCTCTTCATCGAACCAGATTGGGCCACACACCAGCATGCGCAACACCAGTTCTTACATTCATTATCCGATTCCCGAAGTCATGCGGCCCTATCCGCTACTCTGGAAAACCAGCAACGATTATTTTTTCGCTTCGCTTTATCACGACGCTCCGCTGGATATGGTCAATCAAATGGAAATGGCAGCACCTGAACGGGTACGGGCTGTCGCGTCGCGCCAACTCACGTCACCCGCCCCGCTCGAACGGGCACTCGCAGCCAGAACGCTGCTCAATAATGCACGCCGTAACGACTGGAAAACGGTGATGCCTGCAACACAATTAATTGGAGTCAACCATGGATAATAAATTCGAAGTCGTCGTCGCAGGCGGCGGTCCGGCCGGTATCAGCGCCGCTGTGGCTGCTGCACGTATGGGAAAGCGCACCGCCCTCATCGAGCGCCATCCCTTCCTGGGCGGCATGGGCACCGCCGCCTTGGTGAGCAATTTTTGCAATGCCCACTATGATGGCGAGCGTTTCATCATCGGCGGCATTTTCGCCGAATTGCGCAACCGCCTTATCGAGAAAGACGCTGTTATCGTCACCGGCGGGCTGGAACCGTACGAACCCCACGCATTCCGCGATGAAGTCGCTGCCATGTGTCAGGAAGCCGGTGTCGAGCTGTTTCTGGATGTTGTGATAGAAGGCGTTAATTTTGAAAGCGAACATTCGGCACAGGTTCAGTTACAAAACGGCCCAACCCTCACCGCGCAAACCGTGGTCGATGCTTCGGGCGATGCCGCCATCGCGGCCGCAGCCGGAATACCGTTCACCTTTGGCCGCGCAGAAGACGGCGCGGTAATGCCTCTCACCTACTGCTATGTACTGGGGCCAATCGACATTGATGCCGTGCAACAAGAAATGCCCGAATGCATCCTGCACGACCAGCGCACCAATCAGCCCTATCTTTATCTGGGCGGCCAACCACGGCTCAAAGAAGCGGTTCAAACAGCGCGCGCAAGTGGCGAACTCACCATCCCACGCGATCGCATCGCCGTCGCGTTCAGCCTGCCCGGTCGTGTTGACCATATCGCGGTGAATTTCGGACGCGTCTTTATTCAAGACCCGACCGATCCGAAACAACTGGCCCAGGCCGAAGAAGAGGGTAAGCAACAAGTGGAAGAGGGCGCGCGCTTCTTCCAGAAATATGTGCCCGGCTTTGAAAAGGCAAAAGTAGCAGAGTTGGCCCGGCAAATCGGCGTGCGCGAATCGCGGCAAATCGTGGGACTCTATACACTCACCGCCGAGGATGTACTCTCCCACCGGCAGTTCGACGATGTCATCGCCCAGTGCTGCTACTCGGTGGATATTCACCAGCCTAACAGCACGCAAACCCTAATGAAGAGTATTCCGCGCGGCAAGCATTACGATATTCCGTGGCGCTGTTTGGTGCCGCGCCAGGGGCCACCCAACCTGATTGTGGCCGGGCGCAGCGTTTCGGCTACGCAAGAAGCCATGAGTTCGTTTCGTGTGACGCCTTCGGTAATGGCAATTGGTGAAGCTGCGGGTGTAACGGCGGCACTGGCCTGTGAAGGTAACACGAGCATCGCCGATGTGGCATTCACTCAAGTGCAGCAAAGGCTTCTGGCTACCGGCGGTATTTTGGAATAGGGTTTTCACGTTTGGAGTGCGGTGACTTATCACCGCGTTGTATCGGCGTTTCTTTGGAGTAAAGACGTTGCGGTTATGTCCTCGCGGTGACAAGTCACCGCACTCCAAATGAGAAAACCCCAACAAAAAAACCGATCTCTCATGAGAGATCGGTTTTTTAATTCCCGGCAAACCGGCTTATTTCTTCTTTGCGGCTTTTTTGGCTGCCGGTTTAGCGGCGGCTTTGGCCGGAGCGGCTTTGGCTGCAGGCTTAGCAGCAGCTTTGGCCGGAGCGGCTTTGGCTGCCGGTTTAGCAGCGGCTTTGGCCGGAGCAGCTTTAGCGGCAGGCTTCGCGGCGGCTTTAGCCGGTGCGGCCTTGGCTGCCGGTTTAGCGGCGGCTTTGGCCGGAGCCGCTTTCTTGGCCGGAGCGGCCTTTTTGGCGGGGGCTTTAGCGGCTGCGCTGGCTTTGACACCGGCGACGGCATCCTTCAACACCTTGGAAGCTGAGAACTTTGCGACCTTGCGAGCCTTCACTTTGATGGCTTCGCCGGTCTGCGGGTTGCGTGCGGTACGAGCCGAACGCTGGCTAACCTTAAAATTCCCAAAACCGGCCAGACGAATTTCACCGCCACCTGCCAATGCCTTGATAATGTGATTTTCGTAGTCACGGACGATTCCATCTACCTGCGACTGCGACAAACCACGGTTTGCGGCGATGGTCGCGACCAAATCACTCCGACTTTCTGTAGCACCTTTTGCTGCCATGTTTATTCCTCCAGAATTTTTAACGGCTAACCGACACGTCTTCTCTAACAACTATGAAAAGTGCATCGCAAAATTCAAGCCATTATCGCTTTTTTTGCTTTGCAACTATTTCCCTCAATATTTAAACCGGCTCGTTTGATAATAAACTACTCGTCTTCGTCGCGGCCCTGGCGCTGCATTAAATCGACCACGGCCTGCTGCGCGTTCTTGCCTTCGAACAACACCGCATGCACCTGCTGCGTTACCGGCAATTCCACCCCGGCTTCGCGCGCCAAATAAAGCGCTGCCCGCGTAGTATGCACGCCTTCGGCGGTTTGCACCACTGTCGCCCTGGCCTGCTGCAGGCTCTCGCCTTTGCCAAGCTGCACGCCCAGCGCATGATTGCGTGAATGTGCCGACATACAAGTTGCAAACAAATCGCCCATACCACTTAAGCCATAGAGCGTGCTTTCACGCGCTCCCAGCGCTACCGCGAGGCGTGTCATCTCACGCCAACCGCGTGTCAGCAACGAGGCCTTGGCGTTATCGCCGTAGCCTAAACCGTCGCCCACACCAGCGGCAATGGCAATGACGTTCTTCAAAGCACCACCCAATTCTACTCCCACCAAATCGCTACTGGTATAAACGCGAAAGAGCAGCGAATTAAAGAGTGATTGGACAACACGTGCCGCATCCTGGTTTTGCGAAGCGACCACACTCGAAGTGGGAACGCCATCGGCAATTTCCTTGGCCAGGTTCGGTCCGCTCAGCGCCACGTAACGCTCCAACGGCCAACCCGCCTCGGCCCAGATGCAGCTTGCCCGCAGACCGCTTTCCGGATGCAGCCCCTTGGTACCACTGATGAGAACGGCATCGTCTCGTATTGACAAGGTACACAACGTCTTTGCCAACTCCGGTGTTGCTGCCCCCGGAACCGCCACCACGATGAATTTTACATCGTGAACCGCCTCTGCCAAATCGGCCGTAAAGGTGGCGTTTTTAAGCACGGCATTCGGCAGATATTTAACATTTTCGCCCTTCTCCGTCAAGGAACGGGCCATTTCCTCGCTGCGCGCCCACAGGCGCACGCGCACGCCTTTCTCACAAAGCAGCCAGGCCAACACCGTGCCCCAGCTCCCCGCACCCAATACGGCGACCTCTGGAACCGGTAAGCTCATGCCGCTTCTCCTTGCCCCTTCTTCTTGCCGATTTGCACTTTAGGTTCGGCTCCAGCCGCAACGCGCTTCATATTAGGAATATGCTTTATGATTGCAATTATTGCAATCACCGTAATAACCACGATATAGGGCTGTGGAACATTGAATTGCCAGGCTACCAGCGGCAACACCACACAGGCCACTACCGAAGCCACCGAGATCATACGCGAAACCAACAGCACCAGGCCCCATGCCGCAAAAGCAATCAGCGCCGGAATCGGCATTAGCCCCAGTGCAGCACCCAGGCCGGTAGCAATCCCTTTGCCACCGCGAAATTTCAGGAATACCGAAAAGGTATGTCCCACAATTGCCAGCGCTGCGCAGAGCGCAATTGCCCAGTGATCGGCGGGGCCGACCAACAGACGCGCAATAAATGGCGCTGCTAATCCTTTCAAAACATCAAGAGCGAAAACCGTGATGCCCGCTGCCGGGCCGAGCGTGCGCCACACGTTGGTCGCACCGGAGTTACCCGACCCTACGGCGCGCACATCCACGCCACGCGCCTTGCCAACCAGCACGCCAAAGGGAATCGCACCCAGGAAATAGCCCAACAAGCAACTCAGGAATATTGCCATTAATCTTCGTCGTCGAAAAATGCCTCTTCGTTTTCAGCAGCACGCCTTCTGGCACGGCGTGCATCGATTTTAGCCTGACGGTCGCCACCGGTTTCATCGCCACTTTTACGCAGTTCCAGCCTGACCGGCACACCACGGAATGGATACTGCGCGCGGATGCGATTCTCCAGATACCGCACGTAGGAGAAGTGCAACAATTCGGGATGGTTGCAGAACAAAAGAATGCGCGGCGGTGAGACTTCGGGCTGCGTGGCGTAACGGATTTTCATCTGCAAACCCTTCACCGAAGGTGCCGGATGTTCGGCCATGGCACGGCGGATGATATCGTTGAGCACCGGGGTCGGAATGCGCAAATCGACATTGGGCGCAATCGATAAGGCATCGTCGAGCATCGTTTCCACACCGGCACCGGTGAGCGCGGAGGTAAAGTGTACCGGCGCGTAGGAGATAAACGGCAGGTAACGGGTCACCATCGCGGCGTAATCTTTTTGCGCCAATGTGAAAAAGTCTTCCCGCGTTTTTTTGCCGTCGGGACGAGGTTTGCGTTCCTGGACGTCTTCAATCAAATCCCATTTGTTGACCGCAACCAGCACCGCTTTCCCGGCTTCGTGGGCATAGCCTGCAATCTTGGTATCTTGATCGGTCACGCCGCCGCTATCGAGCACGATGATCGCGACCTGGCTTCGGTCCACGGCGCGGAGCGAACGCAGCACCATGTGATATTCGACCGCAGTTTTATCGGCACGCACTTTGGCCTTGCGACGCATACCGGCGGTATCGATGAGCGTGACCGGCTGTTCTTTCCAATCGAACTTGGTGTCGATAGCATCGCGCGTCGTGCCCGGCACCGGCGAAACGATGGTGCGCTCATAACCCAGAATATGGTTGGTCAGCGCGCTCTTGCCAACGTTGGGGCGACCGACCAGCGCAACACGGGTTGAGCCATCATCGATAACCTCTGCCTCTTCACGGGGCAAAAGCTCTTCAATCTTTTCTGTCAACTCAGCCACGCCAAAACCGGAGATGGCCGAAACCGGCAGCGGCTCGCCCATCCGCAGATCATAGAACGTGGCGGCGCGCTTGGCTACCGGCAATGAGTCGAGCTTGTTGGCAACAAGAATTACCGGTTTGCGGGTGCGGCGCAGCACGTCGGCGATTTCGTAATCCAGCGTGCTGGGGTCTTCGCGGCCATCGACGACGAACACGATGATATCGGCTTCGTCGATAGCGAACTGGGTTTGCGTCAGGATCGCGGGGGTGTAACCTTCCCGATCGAGCGGGTCGAAACCGCCGGTATCGATGAGGGTGCATTGGCGGTTCCAGATTTCGCAATCCATATAGAGGCGATCACGCGTGGTGCCTGCAAAATCTTCAACGATCGCAATACGCTTGCGCGCCAGGCGATTGAACATGGCGCTTTTTCCGACATTGGGTCGCCCGACAAGAGCGATGAGTGGCTTGGACATGGGAACTGTTTTACTGTAGTTTTTACGCTTCGAAGTCGAGCGCCATCACGCTTTCCCACAGGGGTTTGAAGCGTGCGATAAAATTCTGATGGTAGGGATGCGGGCCATACTCATCGAGACCGTAGCGGTCGTCGAAAGTGACAACCAAACCAACGTGATAACCTTGGGCACGTCCGCAAAAATCTTCGCCGCAGGCGAGGGTTTTGATTGATTCGATGGAATCCGGCAATTCGTTGAGCGCATTGAGCATTTCGGTTTTTTGCTCGTTGGTGACGCCTTCGTTAAATTTGAACCAGACCGTATGCCAGACCATAAGTAATACTCCGCTTGGATAATAGATTAGTGCGCTACAATTATACCTGAAACCATGTTCCAGACCGGTTTAGTCTCGATTACTTTCCGCCAGTTGCCTCCGGCGCGCATCGTTGAATTGGTGGCGCAGGCCCAGCTTCAGGCCATTGAATGGGGCGGCGATGTGCATGTGCCGCACGGCGACTTACAGGCCGCGCGCGAAGTGCAAACCCTCACCCGCAATGCCGGTTTGGCTGTGGCGGCTTATGGCTCTTACTACCGGGCCGGTCACAGTGAAAACGAAGGCGATGCATTCCAGGCCGTGCTCGATACCGCCCTGGCACTGGGAGCGCCGGTCATTCGGGTATGGGCAGGCAAGATGGATTCCGATAAGGCCGACAGCGCCTATCGCCATCTGGTGACGCAAGATTTGCAGCGTATTTGCGAACTGGCAGCCCGGGCTGGCGTGACGGTAGCCACCGAATTTCATCGCGGCACTCTCACCGATACTGCTGCCTCGGCGCGCCAGCTTCTCCTGGAAACGGAACACCCCAACGTCAAAACGTTGTGGCAGCCGCGCGTCAGCGCTCCCATCCCCGAAGCCATGGCCGATTTGGAACGGCTATTACCTTGGCTGGCGTACCTGCATGTTTTCCACTGGCGCGGCAGCCAGCGCCGCCCACTCGCCCAGGGCCAGGAGGCATGGTCGTTTTACCTATCGATGGCCAGTGTTATAAACCTGCGACGCCCCGCTCTCATTGAATTCGTACAAAACGACGACCCCGAGCAATTTCTGCAAGACGCCCAAACATTGCGCCGGTGGTGTGGTCATTTTCCCGAACCTCACCGTTAAATGCGCGTCTGGTTGCCTCGTGTTTGCTATAATTCCCGGTGCTGGAATTACACATGCGATTTCATCCGTCACAATTCGGTTTGGCCGCAACGCGGCGCATGACAGGCAGTTTGCCACTCAGCACGCTGCTTTTGGCTGCGCTTTGCATGATGCTGGCCGCTCCGGCTTCGCATGCCGCATCGCAGGATGAAACACGAGTCGCAATTCTGACTCGCGTCATTGCGGCCTCGGCTTCGTCTTCACAAATCTCGACTCGTCTCTCGGCACTCGAAGCGCGACAGGTCAAGGTTTTCCTGACACGCCTGCAAACCTCGGACAGTTCTTTCTCGCTTTCCGATTCGCTTTCCCAACTCCAGCAAGACTTAGCGAAAATAGGCTCAGCGCCAGCTATACCGGTCGTTTCGCCGCCGACGTTGTTCCACACCCCGCCACACTCCCAAACCACTCTCACGGCGCACGAAGCCGCGCATTTATCCGGCGTGCGTACCAACTCCTTTCCGCAGTAGTTTTTGGCTGTTTTTCAACACAAAGCACACTCAGATAACACAAGAATGATTTTTTTGTGATCTTTGTGAAATGCTTTGTGGCCTTTGTGTTTTCAAAAAAACAACTACAAAACTCCCCCGGAGAACCATCAATTATGCTCGGACTTTTTAAGAAAAAAACAGAAACCGGCCAGGAAGCCCCCGGCCTCATCGCCAAGATCTTCGATAAGAATGAAAAAGAAGTCGCCAAGCTGCGCCCGGTCGTGGACCAGATCAACGCCCTCAGTGCTCAGTTTGAAAAGCTCACCGACGACGAAGTGAAAGCCAAGTCGGATGCGTTGCGCAAGAAATTCCGCGACGAAGTGACGTCACGCCTGGAAAAGCAAAACCTCGAATGGAAGGAACTCGAAACCGAAATCGAGTGGACCAACGATTACGTCAAAGTTCGTAAAGCCATTGAAGGCGCTGTCCTCGACGAGCTGCTGCCCGAAGCCTTCGCCCTCACCCGCGAAGCCGGTGCGCGCACCATCGGCCTGCGCCACTTCGACGTGCAGATGATCGGCGGCGCAGTCTTGCACTCGGGCCGCATCGCCGAAATGCGCACCGGTGAAGGTAAAACCCTGGTCGCTACCCTGCCCGTTTATCTGAACTCGCTCACCGGCCGCGGCGTACACGTCATCACCGTCAACGACTACTTAGCCGAGCGCGATGCCAACTGGATGCGCCCGATTTATGAATTCCTGGGCCTGAGCGTGGCGTTCTTGTACAACGACATGACCAACGAGCAGCGCATCCCGGCTTACCGCTCGGACGTGCTGTATGCCACCAACTCCGAAGTCGGTTTCGACTATCTCCGCGATAACATGGCCCGCACCGCAGACGACATGGTGCAGCGTCCCTTGAACTTCGCCATGGTCGACGAAGTCGATAACATCCTCATCGACGAAGCGCGCACCCCGCTCATCATCTCCGGCCCCGTCGAGGATCGC
>DAITOV010000137.1:0-11621 GCA_036833945.1 Abditibacteriia bacterium | reverse complement strand
AAGCCGCGCTGCCATCGATTACATCGAATTTTTCCCGACCCTCATCGGCGGCTTCTACCAGAAGCTGGCAGCGCACTATAAAAAGCGTACCGACAATAAGGCGCTCGTATTCATGAACTACGGCGCAGTGTTGGCAACATTGCCGATAATGCAGGCCAGCGGCGCTCGCATGCATGTCAATAACAACGATTTCCATAACCTGCTGCAAGACAAAAATATTGATATGTTCGTGCAGTCAATGCCCTACGACAAGCGCAACGCCGACGACCCCATCGTCATCTATCAACCCATCGAGTCCATCAATTGCAACGGCAAACTGTATATGGCCGATTACGACGCGCGCACTGTTTCCAGCGGCACTCTGCGTTATGGCCGCCACCGCAGCCAGTATGAGAGCAAGGCCATTATTCAACGCGATTTATCGTGGTTGATGCTTAAAAATTCCGGCGCCTGGTTAGCTGATATGAGTATGGTGGGATGGCGTAAATGGGATGAATACCGCAAACCGTGGTTTTCTACTCCCGCAACGACCGGGCCGACACGTGAAGTGATCGAGCTATTTCAAAACTCAACCCATCTCCCTAAAAAATCGGTCACGGAAATTGCCGTAGTCGTCGATCTTGAGACACCGGCTTATGAAGATATTTTAAATGCCGGTGTGATTTACAGCAATCTAATCGCCCGTTTTGCACGCACGGAGCTAACACACTTGGGAGCACCTTACGATCTGGTGCTCAAAAACGATTTAGTCGCAGGAAAATTGCGTGACGATTACAAACTGTATATCTTCGTTAATCCGTTTTATTTAAAAGAGGAAGAGCGCGTCGCGATAGAAAAAATAAAGCGGGATGGAAAAACCCTGATGTGGTTTTACGCACCGGGTTACGTCTCGGATAGCGGAAACAATGTTAAGGCAATTTCCCGCTTGACGGGTTTTGAAACTCGCGTCAAAGAGAACGTTACTGAAAAATTGCAGATGGATGTCGGCAATATCAAACATCCGCTAACCAACGAACTGGAGAAAAGCAGTTTTGCTGCTGTTATCTCGCCGAGTATCAAGCATATTCACCCCGAAGAGGTTAACCCGGTCTTTTATGTAGACGATCCTCAGGCACAAATATTAGCCCGTTATGCCGACGGCAAAGCCGCCTGGGTTACACGCGATTTTGGCAACTGGAAATCTATTTATTGCGCAGTACCCTATCTTAATACCCAGGCAATTCGCAATGTCGTCAAATATGCAGGGGTTCACCTGTACTGTGAAGAAAATATCGTGCTTGGCATCGATAACAGGTTCTTGATGCTCACCAACGGCTATGCGCAGCAGCGAACGGTTAGCATTGCATTACCCACGCCAAAAACAGTGAGGGATGCGTTTACCGGAGAAATAATCTCGGAAGGTAAAAAAGCATTCCGCCTGGTAATGGATATGCCAGAAACACGCATTTTGCGATTGGAATGAAGAGGTGAGCAGCCACCCAAAACAATACGCCGAACAGCCATAGCGATTTGATAAACTGGCTCCGTGTTTCAACAAGAACTAATTCGCAACTTTTCCATCATCGCGCATATCGATCACGGCAAGAGCACTTTGGCCGACCGTATCCTTCAATTAACGAATACGGTGGCCGACCGTGACATGAAGGCTCAACTCCTCGACTCGATGGAGTTGGAGCGCGAGCGTGGTATCACCATCAAAGCCTCCGCCGTGCGCCTCGACTATAAGGCGCGCGACGGTAAAACCTATATCCTCAACCTCATCGACACACCCGGCCACGTCGACTTTGCTTATGAAGTCTCTCGTGCCCTGGCGGCTTGTGAAGGTGCTTTGCTGATCGTCGATGCCTCGCAGGGCGTGGAAGCACAAACCGTCGCCAATGCCCACCTGGCATTGATGGCCAACCTGGAAATTATTCCGGTTCTTAATAAAATCGACCTGCCTAACGCCGATCCTAACCGCGTCATCAATGAAGTCGAAGAAATCGTCGGCATTCCCGGCGAGGAAGTGCTCACTGCTTCGGGTAAAACCGGTGCCGGTGTCGAGGAGATTCTCGAAGCCGTTGTCGCCCGCATTCCCGCCCCGACTGGCGACGTCGATGCCCCGTTGCGTGCGCTGATTTTCGATTCCACCTTCGATGCTTATCGCGGCGTTATCGTCTATGTGCGTGTGATGGAAGGCAGCCTACGTGCCGGACAACCCATCACCATGATGGGAACCAAGCAGAAATTTGAAATCGGTGAGATCGGCGTCTTTCGGCCGCGTATGACCAAGGTCGATAGCTTGAGCGCCGGTGAAAGTGGCTACATTGTCGCCGGTATCAAGGACGTAGCCGATATTAAAATCGGCGATACTGTGACCAATACCGCTGCACCGGCAAGCGAACAGTTAGATGGTTATCGCGAACCCAAACCGATGGTGTTCTGCGGCCTGTATCCCACCGAATCGGATGAGTTCCCCGATTTGCGCGATGCTCTGGACAAGTTGCGTCTCAACGACGCCTCACTCACTTACGTCGCCGATTCCTCACCTGCTCTGGGTTTTGGTTTCCGTTGTGGCTTCCTGGGATTGTTGCACATGGACATCATCCAGGAACGTTTGGAGCGCGAATACAACCTCACGCTGATCGCCACCGCGCCGAGCGTGGTTTATCGTGTCACAACGACCGATGGCGTAACGCAGGAAATCGATAACCCGGCGCGCATGCCATTGCCGCACATCATCGAAACAATCGAAGAACCGATTTCAACCGTCACCATTCTGGTGCCCAACGATTTCGTCGGTGCCTGCCTGGAACTTTGCGAAGAGCGGCGCGGCGTCTATAAAAACATGGAATTTTCCAGTAGCGGTGGACGTGTGACTATCACTTATGTCTTGCCCCTTTCGGAAATCATCATGGATTTCTTCGATCAGTTGAAGAGCCGCACTCGTGGCTACGCTTCCATGGACTATGAACTGAGCGGCTACCAGGTATCAAAACTTTCCAAAGTCGATATTTTGTTGAACGGCGAAATGGTTGATGCGCTGAGCTTCATCTGCCACAAAGATGATGCTCACAAGCGCGGTAAAGTTATCTGTGAAAAGCTGAAAGAATCCTTGACCCGACAGATGTTCCAGATCAAGATTCAAGCTTCTGTCGGCGCGAAAATCGTGGCTAGCGAACAGCTTTCTGCGATGCGTAAGGACGTGACGGCCAAGTGTTACGGCGGCGACATCTCCCGTAAGCGTAAGCTGCTCGAGAAGCAGAAAGAAGGTAAGAAGCGCATGAAACAGGTCGGCAGCGTCGAAATCCCACAGGAAGCCTTCTTGAGCATTTTGCGTGTCAACGATTAAACCACCAAACTCCGATGGCAATCGAAGAACACAACGCCCAAAACCGTGTTTTCTGGTTGCAGCGAGAACATTTTAGCTTCGAGGAGAATGCAGCTTGGCTTGAACAAACCGCATTCTCCTTGAAAGGTTTTTACGACGTCGTTGCCGCGCCGCACTGGCGAATTACTTCCGATATTCAGCCCTGGAATGAAATCTGGTTGGTAGAACATGGGCGCGTAGAGATCGTTCTTGATGGTCACTCAACCATTGTGAGTGCAGGCGAAATCGCTGTTCTCCTTATGGGGCAGAAACGCGATAGTCGTGAAATCGACGGTCAGCCGCTCTCTATTCTCGGTTTTTCTTTTACCGCCTCACTTCTCGATACATTTGAAGTTCCCACCCTACTACAGCTCCCCTCTCGATTGAACTGTGAGAAGACCACTTACGAGAGTCTCAAATCTTTCATGCAAAACGGCATGAAAGAAAGCCGCAACAACCAACCGGGTTTCAGCCTATCGGCCCATAGCTGGGCGCAAATTGTTTTCGTGGGAGTGTTGCGCCAGGCTTTTCCCGGCACAGAGTTGAACAGGCAACTTCACCAGCGATTGCGTAACAGCCTGGCCCCTGAAATCACCGAAACACTGGATTTCATCGCCGCCAGTTTCAGCCAGCCGATTGAACTCAAAACCCTGGCCAATCGCGTGCATTTGTCGGTGCCCTATTTTGCCCGTAAATTCAAGCAGGTCACCGGCACTGCTCCGATGGAATATCTGCGACATTTCCGCCTGGAAAAAGCCCGTCAGTTGCTTTTATCGAATGACAAAGCGATTGGTGAGATTGCCGAAAGCTGCGGTTTTACTGATGCGGCCTACTTCTCACGCGCTTTTAAAGAGTTTACCGGTGCTTCGCCAGCCGATTTTCGCCGTCAAACTCGCGCGTTTCATCCAAGAAAAAGTTAAGCCAGTCCAAGTGCCAGGCCATCTATCGCGAGATAATTCTCTTATCTCACAACGGAGGACGTTCATGGCACATCAAGCGAATGTAGTTCTCACCGAAGAACAAATCGATTTTTTCTGGCAAAACGGTTTCTTGGCAGTCGAACAAATTTCTTCACCCGAAGAAATCGAAGTCATGCGCGCGGCTTACGACAAGATTTTCGAGCAACGCGCCGGACGCGACGAAGGTAATCAGTTCGATCTCGCCGGAACCGATGAAGAGGGTAAACAAGCCGCACTGCCTCAAATCCTCAATCCGGCAAAATATGCCCCGGAACTCAAGGACACCCTGGCCGAGGCCAACGCTCTCTCCATTTCCCAGCAACTGTTCGCCCGTGTTGGCGATGCGAATGAAGTGAGTGGCGGTGTCGCCCATGCCATCTTTAAACCGGCGCGCAGTGGTGCGCCTACCCCCTGGCATCAGGATGAAGCCTACTGGCACCCCGATTGGGAATATCAATCACTCAGTGTCTGGATGCCACTCCAACAGGCCGCGTTGGAAAACGGCTGTATGCAATTCATCCCTGGCACGCACGAATGGCAAGTAAAAGAGCATCACTCTATTAACCACGATCCACGTATTCACGGTCTGGAAATAGATGAAGGAGTTGAGGTCGATTATGCTTCGGCAGTCGCCTGTCCCCTGCCTGCCGGAGGTTGCACACTGCATCTTTCACGCACCATGCACTATACAGGGCCTAACCAATCAGAAATTCCGCGCCGGGCGCTTATCATGGGCTTTCGCTTACCTAACAGCCCGCGCAGTGAACCGCGCCATTTTCCATGGAATGAAATGAAAACCACTGCGCGACAGGAGAGGGCTGTTCAAGCTGATAAGTAGAACTGTTGTGGGTAGAGACGCGATTTATCGCGTCTTCAGACTTATTGCAAGCAAATCCGGCTCAATAAGATGAAATGCCTTTTACGCTCCAGACGCGATAAATCGTGTCTCTACCCATCGCATGACTTTCCTCCCCAACCACAAATAAATCCAGCAAAACAACAAAAAACCGTCATGGAGCGTTAGCTCCATGACGGTTTCTCATTTTATCGGCAAAAGGCTTAGCCTTCGGCCATAGCCTGGCATTCGACTGTCAGAGTTGCGAACGGAATCAGTTCCAAACGCGATTTCGGAATCGGATTACCCGAGACATCGCAGATGCCATAGGTGCCTTCCTCAATCTTCTGGAATGCCCGGTCGACCTGATTGAGCAGGTCTTCCAGTTCGTCTTCCACCGAAAGATCCATCTCTTTGTCCATCATGGCCGAGGCCAGGTCGGCGGTATCTTCATCGCCACCTTCGCCCTCTTCGGGCAAGGCATTGTCCATATCGTTACTGTGATTACGCACCTGTTCCAACTCATCTTGCAAGCGCTTGCGCTCTTCGATGAGGAGAGAACGGAAATGGTCAATATCGAGATCGGCCCGCTGCTGCTCGACTTCTTGCACAGCCCCTGCCTTAGCGGTTGTTTTCGTTTTCGTTGGCATTATATTCCACCTCTTTCCAATGAAGACCTTCAGGCTTCATCGCATTGTAATTTTACGGCGACTACTGTTGTGACGATAGCAGCTGTAACAGTTCACTTTTCAATGTTGCTCTTGAAGAGGAATGCTCCTCTTCAGTCACCACGCCTTTTGCGAATGCTTCGTCCAATAGCGCAATTTTTTCAATTAGTTGCTGCGCTCTGTCGTTCGAATTCAAACCATTAGACGTCGAAGTCGACGTAAAAGTGCCAGAATTAACGCCTACTTTCTCTTGTGGTTCCTCAATTTTAGCAGGGGACTTTGGAGTCGGCTTGCCTTTTTTCAATAATACCAACGGAATCGCCAGGCAAAGGAGAACGACAAAGCCCAGGAATCCCCAAAATAGCGGGTTAACCGGTGAAGAAATTTCGATTCTCAGATCGTCTCCGGCAGCCAGGGCTGGCTTGGGTTCTTCAGCACTTACCCCCGGCATATGGCTGGGATTACCCACGGAGTTCACGATGCGGTCTTCAGTTTTGCCATCGATAGGCAACTGGGTCGTTTCATCGGCGCTCAGTTTGGGAGCGGTGACAATCAGCTTGTTATCAGCCGTCGTGCGGTTCACGAAGAAGAACTTGGTGGGATACTGCACCTTGCGCGAAAAATTGATTTTACGATCCCAGGGCAACGCGGAAGGCCAATCCATATCGTAATGGATAATCACCAATACCCGGGCATCGTAGCTTTTTGGGGGAATCGGCTTCATCAGCGCCCAGCCATCCGGACGTTTTTCGAGTTTGGCATCCGTAATGCTCTCATCCAGACGCACGTTCTTGGCACCGGCAGGCAGGTTAAGCAACAAGGTTGCACCGCCCTCGCTCATACCCAAAAAGGTTTTACGGGTCGGGTTCTCCACGATAATACGCTCTACGCACTTAAGACCACCAGCCCGCGATTCAATCGCCAGGTGATGAGCGGTGAAGCTCAGCGGCACCATACCGAAGGTAGTCTCATAAATCGCCAGGCGCACCTTGGCCGGATCGACTTTAATGCCAAGCTGCTCTAACTGCTTGGGGCCATCGAAAGCCGGCACTACGTAGGTGTAATTCTGATAGCGGACTCGAGCCAGAATGATATCGGTATCGCCCGCTTCCAGCGGAGCAAAGGTGAAACGGCCTTGCGCGTTGGTTGGCGCTTTGGCGAGAGGTATGACTTTGCCCTCGGAAGAGCGCACCAGTTCCACGGTCACACCCGGCTTGGGACGATGATTGGTTTCATCGACTACCAGGCCCGATACGCGCACCGGAGCAGCTTGCAGGGAAGCACAACACAGTAAGAAGACGAAGAGTAAAGCAAAACGGTTTTTCATGACGGGTTTACAATATAAACAACGTTGGGAAATCTATCGAGGTGTGCCGCAATTGCCGCAGAAACGATCTTCGTTTTGCATGGTGCGCCCACATTTGCACTGCCAGGTCGTCTGAACCGGCGTTTGTTTGGTTTTCGACTGCTTCAGGCGAGCGCGGGCCACGGCAATTTCAATTTCTATATCCTGATCGAGCGAAGCACCGGCAACCGCGACCTTATCCTGAGAACGACCATTGCCATTCACGCCGACCTGCTCTTCCAGAGGCTGCAACTCTAATTCACTCTTACTGCGGCGAGGCTGCAACACCCGTGAACCCAGATGATCGGGTATCAGGCAAACCACCGTTCCGCTGATGAAGAAACCAACAGCAATCCAGATCCACATGACAAGCGGATTCAGATAGGCCTTAATCGTGGCGGTGCCCTGCTCCATATCGTAGCCGATCAGCGCCAGATACAAGTCGTGCGCCAGATTGGTCATAATCGCCGGGCGACGCGCCGTTTGCTCGTTCTGGTTCGGCATCGTCCCGGTGTTTTCAATACCGGTGACCTTGAATATTTCGATGTTGGGCAGAAGAGCCAAAGGCTTACCGTCGCTACCCAACAGCGGCTGGCCATTTTTCATCACCGTCATCTGCACGGCCACATCACTCACCAATTGCGGCGGCATTTTTTCCGGCCTGCGGAAACCATCGAACCGTAAGGAATATTCACCGATCGGCAAGACCTCGCCGATTTTCAGATCGCGCGGTTCCAATTCGATCTTAAAGACCGAACTTCCAGTCAGGCCGATAAAAAACAAGCCCAATCCCAGGTGGACGATATATCCACCATAACGTCGCCTGTTCTGCAGTGGCAACGCTAATAGCGCGCTGAGGAAGTTTTCATTGGTCGAACGCTGACGCGCCTTGGCACCCCGCCAAAACTCGCTGTCGATAGTTCAAAACACGAAGACCACCAAGAACAAAGCCGTTGCAGCGCCCGTACTCCATTTATCGGCATGGGGTTTGGCCAGATAATACATCAAGGGAGCACAGAACAAAGGAATGCCGGCAATGGCAACCCACATCGGCGCGCGAAACTTGCGTATCAGCTCAACCGGCTTGCTCTTTTGCCACGCAAGCAAGGGACCAATACCAGCCAATGCCAGAATCAACAAGCCAAACGGCGTCACAACCTGGTTGAAATAGCTCTGTTCAACCGTGATGCGCGTGCCTTGCATGGCTTCGTAAATAGTGGGATAAATCGTACCGAATAACACCGCCAGGGTCGCGCCCAACCACACCCAGTTACCGATGAGCATGGCACCTTCGCGCGACACCATCGAATTAATTTGCGCTTCGTCGTGAAGTTCGTCGCGCTTAAACCAGATAAGCCCGAAGGTGAAGAGAAAACAAATGCCGAGAAAGACCAGGAAATAGCCGCCGATATCACTCTCGGCGAACGAATGCACCGATGAAACGATACCGCTCCGGGTAAGAAAAGTGCCGAAAATCGAAAGCAAGAACGAAAGCGAGACTAAAACCACGTTCCAGGTTTTGAGAATACCGCGCCGCCCCTGCAACATGATGGAATGCAAGAAGGCCGTCAGCACCAACCACGGCATCAAGCTCGCGTTTTCCACCGGGTCCCAGGCCCAATAACCGCCCCAACCGAGGGTTTCATAGGCCCAGATGCCGCCCATCACGATGCCGACGAAGAGGATAATCCACGTCACCAGTGTCCAGCGGCGCACCAACTCAACCCATTGCTGATCGAAACGACCGTGTAGCAATGCGGCGATGGCAAAGGCAAAAGGCACTGTACAACCGATGTAACCGAAATAGAGGGTCGGTGGATGAATCTGCATCCACGGGTTGAGCAACAGCGGATTCAGGCCAAAGCCATCGGGAGGCAGCGGGCCTTCGATGGTGGCAAACGGATTCGCCTGCCACACGATTAACAGAATAAAGAACGCATTGACAAAGCTGATGACGGCTGTTGCCGCTGGAGCGATGACCAGATTATGCTTGCGGCCACTATTGGCTACCAGCAAAGCGTAGGTGCCTTGCACACCGGCCCACATCAGTAGCGAGCCACCCTGCCCGCCCCAGAATGCTGAAATTTTGTAGAGGAGAGGTTGGGCGCGCGATGAGTTGCTCCACACATACTGCACCGAAAAGTTATCGGTGAGGAAGAGCGTCATCAAAACCGCACAGGCACAGGCAGTGAGAATCCAGGCGGCGTGTACACCGTGTTCGGCCAAACCTAAGAACTGCTTGTGTTTGGCCGGGTCGCGGCGATTTTTTTCGAGAAAGGCAAGGATTGTAGCGCCGACGTTAAAAATTGAAGCCGCCAGGGCTGCGAGCAGGAAATAATGACCGAAGGAGGGAAGAGTCACAACAATGTTTTAGAATTCAGGACGTTGATTTTTGCGGGGCTAACGACAGTTTTTCCCCGGTTTTTTCAGGGGAAGGTTGCGTCTTGTCGTACGACTTGTCTTTTTTCGACTTCATGTCGGAAGTGGCCTTATCGACTTCTTCCGCCTGATATTTCGAGGGGCATTTGGTCAGAACACGATCTGCACGCAGCTTGCCCGACTCGTAATAAACACCGTCAACTTGCACAGGAGAACCGGCCTTGAAGGTTTCGGGCAGCGCGTCGCGATATTCAACGGTGATTTTTTTGTCTTTATCGTGCACGATGAAATACTGCGTGCTTCCTGCACCGCCATCGGCATTCGAGCTATCATCGACCACACGGCGGACCGGTTCATGGCCGACAAAACCGACCACACGCAGCCGTTGACCGACCAAGGTTTGGGTTTGCGCCTGCGCTTCTTTTGCTAATAGCTCGCCAACCGGAATCGCCTTGAGCGTGCTGGATTGCATACCTCCCGCGACTAACAGGCCAAATGCACCTAACAAAACAACCGAACCGAAGACTAACTTTTTATTCTTGTTGTTGCGGGGAGAACTCATAGCGATTTGTCGAAAAATTGTGTTGTGTTAAATTTCACGAAACAGTTTAACGAGTTTAAGGAATGTGCCGTTCCCCGACAAATCTTATTATTGGTATTGGATGGGGTAATGGAAACGAGTTTGATCGGCTTTCGCGATGTGTGAGGCAGTTGCCGAACATAATCGCACCAAATCATGCTGAACATATACAATAATTAGGAAATCATGAGGAGGAGTCCATCCCACTTCGTGCAAAATCTTAATTAGAGGAGAATCATGGAGAGCAGCGTCATTGTCTCAAATTTACCACCCGTATTTATTCAGTGGTTAGGGCATTTGGGCCTTTTTATTTTCGGAATTGCAATGTTTATTATTGCATTGGGCTTTCTCAGCCTTCTACGGCAAATTTCACAGATTCTTTCAGAACTCAATAAGATCGTCACCGATGATGTTCATAGAGATCTCATGCCTAATGTCAAAGCAATCACCGAAAACGTTAAAGTCATTACAAAAAATATAGATCAGGGTAAGCAAAGTATTACGATAACCATAAATCAAAAGTAGTATTAATGTTTGGCACGTAAAAAGCACAAGGCGTCGTAGAATATTTTTAAAAAGGATTCGTAATGGAAAATACTGTTGTTATCTCTAATTTGCCTCCCGTTTGGGTTCAGTGGTTGGGTAATATTGGTTTATTTGCATTGGGTTTAGGGGTTCTCACAATCGCTGTGATCCTTTTTACTCTGCGTGGTATTCTGATGGATATCAAAGAAATGACACAAAAGACCAAACAAGTTGTCGATGACGCTTATAAAGACATGGTCCCGGATATTAAAGCCATTACCAAAAACGTCAAAACCATCAGCGACGATGCCGCCAGTGCCACGCATAACGTCACCGGCACTGTCAATCGTGTCTCCAATGTTGTGAGTTCAGTCACTAATAAATTGGAATCACCGGCGATTAAAGCAGTCGGCACTATCAGTGGTATTATGGCCGGTGCCCGTGTGTTAAGCGGCAACAAGCAAGAAGTGCAGACTAAAAAGCGGGGTGGTCTCGGTGGCTTTTTCAAAAAATAGCGAAATCGTCGTACATGAAAACGATGCCCAGCAAGTCGTTATTGTGGCAGGGCCGACTTTCGGCACCATTGCCGGTCTCCTCCTCTTAGGCGCGGCTTTGGGCGCGGCCGGGGCGATGGCAATGCGCCGAAATAGTAATCCTGATTACAGCCAGACTGCGTTGGCCCATGAGTTATTGGGAAGTGATACCCGCCGTGACAAAGCCCTGGTCGCTCGTGCCGATCGGCTGATTCAGCGGGTGAAAGTCATTTCAACCCGTGCCCGCAACACGGCACAATTCGCCGGGGAGATATTAGCTCCTCGTGTCCAAAGCGCCATGAGCGAGGCACGACAGGCGGCTGCCAAAACCGAAAAGGAATTGCAGCGTGAGTTAGACGTCGATTAATCTCCAACTGCTAAACTGTATGCCGTGAGCACTTCCACGCGCATCCGTCGCCTGACATCGGATATCGCCAATAAAATCGCC
>DAITOV010000136.1:0-11709 GCA_036833945.1 Abditibacteriia bacterium | reverse complement strand
CCCTCAACAAAACTAAAACTTGGGGGCGTTTAAAATGGCTCATGTCATCAAAGAAATAGTCGTCGATGCACCGGTGGAACAGGTTTACGATTTCTGGCAGAATTTCGAGAATTTTCCGCGGTTTATGGAAAACATCGAGAGCATCCAGAAAACCGGGCCGGATACCACGCACTGGAAAACGCGCGGGCCAATGGGCATGGCGGTGGAGTGGGATGCTAAGACCATCAGCGTGCAGGAGAATCAGAAGATTGCCTGGCAGAGCGTCGATGGCACCATCGAAACCCACGGCGCTGTGACCTTTGCACCGATTGGCAGCGACCAGACCAAAGTCACGGTCGGACTGGAATATAGCCCTCCGGCCGGTGCGCTGGGCGAGGCGGTGGCGAAAATCTTTGCCAACCCCGAAAGCCAACTCGAAAGCGATTTGGAACGGTTTAAAGTCGTGGCCGAGCGCGAAGGTTTTGCGGCGCAGGCGGTGGCTGATCCTACCATTCCCGATGGCTCTTACGTGCAGACCGTGCATTCCGAGCAACGACCGGATGTGAATGGGGTGGTGAGAGGGTCGGGGGCGAGTGAGTAGATAGGAGACGGTAGACAGGAGGTAACCGGGCGTTTGGGTGGCTCTCCATTTGGAAATGGGGATAACACCTACTTTTGGCGGATGCTATTTTGGCAGGGAAGTGGGTATTAATTGTTTTGCGGCGGGTAGTAGGTTTTGCCCGGAACAATAAGCTGTGGACTGGATCCCCGCGTTCGCGAGAATGACGGACTTTGAGGCTAACGTCTGGCGTATACGTCCGGTTACCTCACTTCTGCATTCATCATTTTGATCCTACTTAATTCCCCAGCAGCTTCCCTTTTTACTCTCGTTAATCGCGAAAACTTGCGACGAAGTTAGCGTAGCCGAAGGCTTTGCGTGCTATGAACACCGGTGAGTTGGGGATTGGTATAAATACACAAAACAAAAACGGGAGACACCCCTTTCAGGGTACCTCCCGTTTTCTCTATCCTACTGACAACAGTCTTATTTGCCCAGCACTTCGCGAACCATGGCCGGGATATCCGAAGGCAGGTCCGCCACGCGAACGCCTGCGGCTTCCAAGGCTTCGATTTTGGCCTGGGCGGTGCCGCTGGTGCCGCTGACGATGGCACCGGCGTGGCCCATGCGCTTGCCTGCGGGGGCAGTTTTACCGGCGATGAAGCCGAAGACCGGTTTGGTCATGGTGGCGGCGAATTCGGCTGCCTTTTCTTCATCGTTACCACCGATTTCGCCGCTCATGACGACGGCTTTGGTGTTTTCGTCCTGCTCGAACCAACGCAGCACATCGACGAAGCTCGAACCGATGATCGGGTCGCCGCCGATACCAACGCAGGTGCTCTGGCCGATGCCGTCGCGGGTGAGGGCGTCCACGATTTCATAGGTCAGGGTGCCAGAGCGGGAAACGATACCGACTTCGCCGGGAGTGAAGATGTCGCCCGGCATGATGCCGATTTTGCACTCGCCCGGAGTGATGAGGCCGGGACAGTTGGGGCCGATCATCCAGCCGTCGCGCTCTTCCAGGAAGCGGTAGCAGCGCATCATGTCCTGAATCGGCACGCCTTCGGTGATACACACGATGCCGTTGATACCGGCATCGACGGCTTCAAAGATGGCGTCAGCACCGAACGGCGGCGGAACGAAGATAACCGAGGTGTCCGCGCCGGTCATGGCGACGGCTTCTTCCACGGTGTTGAAAACCGGAACGGTCTCGTCGCCTTCTTCAATGAACTGTCCGCCCTTACCGGGGGTGACACCTGCTACGATGTTGGTGCCATATTGCAGCATCTGCCGCGTGTGAAACTCGCCCTCGCGCCCGGTTACGCCCTGCACGAGAACTTTGGTGTTCTTGTCAATTAAAATTGCCATTTTCTTTCCTTATTCCTTCAAGCCTGCGTCATTCAGAGCACGTTCTAACAGATCACTGACTCCTATTTCGCTTGCCCATCTTTGCATGTAATCGAAATCCAGTGTGAAGCTTTGCAGCTTGAGCACACCTAAAATGTCCCGCCACTGCCGGTCGGAGACTTCACCACCACTTCGATACCATTCCAACTTAGCGAGAACAATATCTTCCGGTTCAGCAGTATAAGCTTCAACCGGAGGTTCCGAATCAACGGGATGCTGCTGACTGCGTTCAATAACCTGACGGTCATATGCACGCAACTTTATTGGGAAAACATCGACTTTATATGCTGTTTCAAAATGGATGAAGTTAAAGCTACTTCTATGCTCTAACGCATCACGAATCATCTCTTCATCAGCATAAAACTCTTTTTCCAACAAACCGACTAACGGTGCGACTTGGTCCTGCTTAATGTCAACGACTATGTCGATGTCGTTGGTCTGGCGCTTTTCTCCGTGGGCTCCGCTGGCTACCGAACCGCCAATGAAATAGGTGATACCCAACTGCTCAAAAGCAGGAATGATTAGCGAGAGAACTCTGCCTAAGGGGTCAACCATTCGTTTTAGTTCGCAATTGCAAAGCTGTTCTCAACTGCTGGGCAATCGCTTCGCCATAAGCGAGGCGTGCCCATTGCAGTTTGACTTCTTCTTCATTCCATTCCGGATTCCGACTCGCCAACCATTGGCGTTCCCGATGAATTGCAGAGGCCGTCAACTCACGCACGCCACGCAGGCGTTGCGCCGGTGTCTGTGCGCGTAAAATATCGAAGTAAATCTTCTCCATTTTAGGTGAAGTATCGGGCGATTGCGTTTTCATCGGTTTATTTCAGATTTACGCACCTTTTGCCAAAGCCACGATCTTCTGTGCGCCTTCCTGCATGGTGGCGGCCGGGGTGAGCGGGCTGCCTTCGAGCAGGGCCAGGCCTTCTGCGGCGCGGGTGCCGGTGAGGCGAACTACGATCGGCACTTTGATGTCGAGGGTGCTGATGGCTTCGAGCAAGCCCTTGGCCACTTCGTCGCCACGGGTGATGCCGCCGAAGATGTTGAAGAAGATGCCCTTCACGTTCTTGTCGAGCAGAACGGTATCGACTGCAGTACGCACGACTTCGGCCTTAGCGCCGCCGCCGATGTCGAGGAAGTTGGCCGGGCTGCCGCCTTCGCGCTGCACCACGTCGAGGGTACACATCACGAGACCGGCGCCGTTGCCGATGATGCCGATGTCGCCTTCAAGGCGGACATAGGTGAGGCCGCGCTTGTGGGCTTCGGCTTCGATGGGATCTTCTTCCTGGGCTTCCTGATACTGGGCCATGTCCTTGTGACGGAAGAGCGCATTGTCGTCCATGTCGAACTTGGCGTCGGCGGCGATCAACTGACCGTCGCCGGTGAGGATGAGCGGGTTGATTTCGGCCAGGGAGCAATCGTAGTCGGAGTAGACCTTGTAGAGCGCCTTGAGGAACGAACCGATGCCTTTAGCGGCCACCGGGGGAAGCTTGGAGTTGTAGGCAAGCTGGCGAATCTGGAAGTCTTGCAGGCCGATGGCGGGATCGAGGTGCAACTTGGCGATCTTGTCGGGGTCGGTGGCAGCGACTTCTTCGATGTCCATACCACCGGCAGCCGATACCATCACGATGTTGCGGCGAGCGGCGCGGTCGGTGGTGATGCCGAGGTAGTATTCCTCTTTGATGTCGGCAGCGGCTTCAACCAGAACCTGCTCGACCTTGAGGCCCTTGATGTCCATGCCCAGAATCTGGGAGGCCATTTCGCGGGCTTCATCGGCGGTCTTGGCGAGCTTGATGCCGCCGGCTTTACCGCGTCCACCAACGTGGACCTGGGCCTTGACGACGACCGGCTTGCCGATTTCAGCGGCGATGGTCGCGGCTTCTTCGGGCGTGTTGGCGACGCGACCCTGTGGGATCGGCACACCGTATTTAGCGAAAATTTCTTTAGCTTGATACTCGTGAATCTTCATATTTTCCTTTACTTTATCCTTCGCTCAACCGTCGAACTTCGTGCGAAAACTTCACTGTGTCTTGCACGAACTTGTTGATTTTGGCTTCTTCATCCAACACGGCAATTTGATCGTCCAACTCCTGCAAGCGCGCGCGCAACGCCTCCCGCTCGGCGGCATCGGTCGCGGTATTGAGATCGTCGCTCAACCCCTTCTGTCGGCGCAGCAAAACGTCGCGCAGATGCATCAGCTCGTCCGCGCGGGGCGTCTGGTCCAATGCGTCATCGAGCGCGGCCTCCATTTCGGCCTGGCGCATCTCTTCTTCTTTTGGGGATCGCGGCAGCGATTCTGGCAATTCACTCATGCAGAGGCACTCCGTCAAAAACAGCTTACGGCGGGCACAGTATAAAAAAGTTTAGGGTAACGCGCATTATAAGGTGAAAACCAGCACGTTTGAAGTGGTTTCACACCTATTCTGTGGCTCCTTTCTGGATTAGGAAATCAATCATTTCGGTTTTCTTAAGTAGCCTGGCAATAGCCAGTGGAGTCTCTCCAGCGACATTACGATGATTGATATTGGCACCGCGTTCCAGCAGGAGGGTTACAATCGCCTGCTGGTTGGTGGCAGCAGCTTTAAAGAGTGGAGTTCCCGTGGCGCTTACGACTTTTCCAACTCCGTCACGTGAACCATAGCGAAGCGGTTGGTTGATATCGGGATCGATATTGACGTCGACTCCTTTATCTAATAAGAACTTGACAATCTCAATGCGGCCCGTGGCGGCAGCCAGATGCAAGGGGCTTTCGCGATAAAAATTGAGGGGGGAGATGACGGCACCTTTTTCAACGAAAAATTCGACCAGAGCCTGATTTCCACTTTCGGCCGCAATATGGAGTGGTGTCATTTGGCTGGAACTCGTCTGGCGGTTGAGTAATTCGGGCTGAGCCGTAAGCATAGCTTTGACTCCATCCACGTCGTTGCGGCGTATGCGGTAATTAATTCCCATTTCATCACGAGCGCCAGCGGCTTGAAGCAGTTGCACGACCTGGGCACCACGGGTGCCGTTGGTCTTTGCAACAGCCAGAGGAGTGCGTTCTTCGAGGTCGCCGATGTTGGGATTTGCTCCGCGCTCCAGGAGAAGCTGCACGCATTCGGTTTCGCTGCGGTTGGCAGCATTATAGAGAGCAGTAGCGCCTTGCTTATCCCGTGCGTCGAGAACAGAGCCTTTGTCGATCAGGAACTTCATGATCTCTGGTTTACCAATCGATTGAATGAGAGGAATGCGGCTGCCTTCATTAATTTTCAGAAGCGCGGGCGATATCGAAATCAGTTTCTTAATCTGGTCGATATTGCGGCTTTGTATGGCGCGATACATTGGGCCGGTGCCACAGCGAGCGCCTTTGCTCAGTAAATAAGCTGCAACCGTTTGCCGCTGCGCCAGGAACGCTTCGTCGTTAGGTGGGGGCACGTTTAACATTTCATCTTGCCCGCGACTGTCCTGGTAAGTTGGCGGCATCAGCACCTCATCGAGTGCGGTACGCCCTTCCTGGTCTTCTTCGTTAATTTGAGCGCCGCGCGCCAGGAGTAACTCTACTGCATATAAATCCCCAAAGAAGGCAGCGCGCTGCAAGGCATTACTACCTGTCGCACTTCCCCAGATGTTTCTGTCGAAGGCGGCGTGAACATCTTTAATGGCTTCCACCATTTTGCGTGTCAACTCACGGTCGTTAGTGCGTGTCGCCAGATTCAGTGGTGTGGTGCGAGCAACTTTGAAATAGGTTTGCGAAAATGCCAGTGGCTCGGCTCCGTATTTGAGGAGGACTTCAATAGTCGCTCGTTTAGATGGGGTCAACGGGATTGGTGCCAACTGTTCGGTCCAATAACGAAGTGTGCGGCCTTCTTGTGAGTTGAAATCTCCATCGTAATCTTCATGGGCATAAGGCGAAAATGTCATGGGCGCTGTCAGGGCGTCGTGCAGCGCTGTGCGGCCCCCGGCCAGAGCATTTACTTTGGCACCACGCGATAGAAGGAATTGCACCGTTTGCGCCGCGCCGCCGCGGGCGGCGGCGTGCAGGGGCGAAGGCACATCCCCTTCGACAACCAATGGCGCTCCTGCTGCGAGCAACCATTCAACCAGGGCCGTTTTATCGAGATGGGCTGCAAAGTAGAGAGGTGTGGCTTTGGTTGCTAATAGCGGTCCCGACGCAAAAGGAATGGACGCGCCCTGGCCTGCACCCGTATCATATTGCAGTGAGCCCAGTGGGGTTGCCGCTATATTGATATCCAGGCCATGTTGTTGGAGGAGTTTTCCGATTGCAACAGCCGATTTCACTTCGGCTCGAATGGCCGCGAAATGCAACGGAGTTGCACCTTGCCTGGCAGTTAGTTTGGCGTCGGCACCTTTATCCAGAAGAGTTTTGACGGTGGCAAGGTCGCCCGAAGCTGCTGCGTAATGCAGTGCAGGCAAACGGTTCTCATCGAAATGGTTGGGCAGGGCACCGGCATCGAGTAGCAGTTGGACACTTGCTACATTTCCCATCAATGAGGCAAGCTGCAGGGGAGATAAATCCTGCAATGCGGTTCGCGGTGTTCTGATTTCCGGGGCCATCACCGACGGAGTTTCGCGGATAATGTTTTGCAGTTGCGTGGCATCGCCAACCAACACGGCATCTAACACAGGTATGCCCGTTCGGGCACCGTGTTTGACAAGAAGTTCGCAGAGATCACGGCGTAGTGCCGTAATGGCATATTGGAGGGCACGTGAGGGTTGCTGCGATGGCTCTTCTACTGGCGCCTCGGGATATCCTCGCGTAGCACGTAGAGTGCGCTGCGAGAGGTTAGGGTCGGCGTTTTTCTCCAGAAGAAACTTTACGACGTCGCTATGCTCGAATCGTGTCGCCAATGATACGGCGCTATCGCCATGCTCGGTCGTGTCGTTGAGATTGGCTCCCTTTTGGAGCAGGAGCTCGATCATTTTCAAGTCGCCCGTCATGGCGGCAATTTGTAAGGGGCCACGTCCATAGGCATCGTCATTATCGGCGTTCAGTGAAGCTCCCCGTGCCAGTAGAAGCTCGGCAACCGCGAATTGTCCTCGCGCGATTGCTTTAGGGAGTGGATTGCCTTTATTGGGGTCGCTCCCTGTATCCAGCAAAGTGCTGACTAAAGGGATATGTCCTGCCATCGCCGCATCTTCGAGAAGAGGATTGCGGCGAAACACTTCGAACCGAATGGGAGCACCGGCTTTGATTAATATGACAGCACTTTGCCATTGCCTGCCTCGTTGAGCAAAGGCTAACGGATTTTGATGAATCGGGTCGGTCGCTTTAACATCGGCACCGTGCTTAAGCAGCAGCTCAACCATGGCTGTCGGGCCCTTTTGGGCGGCCAGCATCAATGCTGTGCGGCGTGATTTTTCATCCACACTATTTGCATCGGCACCTTTTTGTAATAACAGTTCCGCCAGCGAAACATTACCCAGGCTGACCGCCTGTATGAGTGCGGCAGGCGTTTTGGCCGTTTCAGGATGAAGGGTCAGAAAATATTGTATCTCTTCCCGGTTATCTGCAGGCAGAGAACTCAGCAGTTGACTCACAGCATCGGCTGGCGGCGTCTCCGTTTTGGTTTGCGTCCAGCCTGCAGTGCAACAAGTTGCGCTTAGCAACAGCGCCCATAAGCAACCACTCTTTCCCATAATGCCCCTTTGACCAGATGTTTGTCTGATTATAACCAGTTTCTGGTCGAAGATTATGGCGCAGGTAAAGAACTTTTTATACCCGTTGCATCATCCAGTCGCGTGCTACCAAAACCGATTCACGCGCCGTCCAATAAACCCGCTGCAACGGCTGGGCGCGCCACTGCTCCAAGGCTACCGGTGACGAAGCCACCTGCAATCCGCACTTGGTGAAATTGCGCTCGGCGCGCCATAAGTGGAACGGATCAGAAACCAGAAGCACTTTCTTCCAGCCTTTGTTCCTGCAAATTTGCGTGGCGTAGGTGGCGTTTTCCCAGGTGCTGGTCGATTTGTTTTCCAGCACGATGGCCGAGCGCGGCACGCCGTGCTGCACCAGCAACTTCGCAGCTACTTCGGCTTCGGCGGGCGGATAGGTGCCCACGCCGCCGGTGGTGATGATGCTATCGGCCATGCCTTTTTTATAGAGACGCGCGGCATGAAGCACCCGGCGCTGCAAGCCCAACCCCGCACTGCCATCGGCGCGCACTTTGGCCCCCAGCACCACAATGGCATCGGCCTGTTGGGCGTGGGTTTTCTGACCGTAGTCATCCAACACTCCCGACAAAGCCCCCAGGGCAATGAACGCCCCACCGGCCAGAAGCGCCAAAAGCACAAGCAGCTTCTTCGATTTCGACTTGGGTTTGGGCTTGGCTTTGCCTTTTCGCGGGCTACCACCGCCACTGCTGCGCGGCTTGGCCGGGGCAGAACGCGGCAAAGTTTTGGTGCGCGAAGGCGAAGACGACGAACTGCGAGGCCGAGACGGTTTTGCGGGTGGCATAGACGTAAATACTCTACCGCACTTTGCCGGATGTGGCATGTACCACCAGCTACCGTCTCGTCAAAATGAACGCTGCAAGGCGATAGCGGTGGCCTGCACGAAAAAGATCGTGCCCAGGTCGCGCACCGTGTAGGGATGCCGGTCGGTCCCGTCTGGCGGCAGGATTTTTTCGATCACCACGCCGGTGAGGTTCGGATCGTTTGGTGTGCGCATCTGCATCATCATGCAAAAACCAAGCGCCCGCTCTGCCGGTTCTCGGTATTTTTCGTCATCCGTTGCTGCGATTATCTCCTGAAGGAAAATCGCTGCACAGGCCGCGCCGCTGGTGGCGTGGCCGAAGCTGTCGGTGTTGAAATCGCGGTAGGTGTTGCGAATCAGGCCGCCATCGGCGCGCAGCGCCCCGACATACCAATCAGCGGCGCGGCGGGCGCAGGCGAGGTATTTCTCCTGGCCACTGGCTTTCCAGGCGGCCAGCATCGGTTTGCCCCACCAGTAGGCGTGGCGGGGGTGGATATTGCCTGCCTGCGGGTCGCAAGGGCCAAAGCCAATCCAGTTGCCGGGCGGGTCTTCGGTGAGAAGCAGCCGTTCGGCTATCTCGAAGAATATCTCACGAAATGTCTCTTCACCGCTGCGCTGGTAGCCGGTGAGGAAGACCGCATCATCCAACAACGGCCGCCCCCGGCTCGATAGTTTGTCTTCCGTCCAGGTCGGCACTTCCACGATGCTGCGCGTTGCCGGGTCGTAGACATCGCACACCAATCCCTCGCCGGGCAGGTAGGCTTTGCGGGCGACCCAGTGGAGCGCGTTCAGCGCCCATCGCTCATAACGTTTGTCCCCGGTGGCATCGGCCAGCACGAACAAACCGTCCAACGCTTCGAGAATGGCGCTGACGTTGATTTTGTCGCCGAAATCTTCATAGGCGTGAATCAGGCCGTAGTCCTCATCGCCCGGCGTCTGGCTCTGTTGGTTGCCGATGAAAGCTGCGCAATCCAGCGCATTTTCCAGTAAATGGCTTTCCCCGGTGACGCAATATGCATTCACAAGCGCCTTGATGGCCTGTCCGGTGTGCCATACGGGGCAGAAGAAGCCCCATTGCCGGTCGGCTACCGAATATTCACCGCGAATGGCTCCCTGCCAGTTATGGTGCAGGTGATTGCGGGTGTTTTCCGCAGCAGGAATAGAGAAGGTTTTGACTAAAGCGATTTCGGTGAGCCAGTGGCAGCCCAGCAGCATGGCTTCTTGCAGTTGGTTTTTTTCTATTCGGTGTGTCATTGATAAAGCTCCTTCAGGGCGGGCAAAGAGAAGCGCCACTCCCGAATGCGGGAATGGCGCTGTGGGAAAGGAATGGGAATCAGCCGGGCTGTTGCAACTGGGTAATCCATCCCGCGACTTGTTGGCGCCAGCTGTCGAGGGTGCGGTTGGAGAACGAGTAGCCCAGCGGGTCTTTCCAGATGGTAGCGCGCAAGGCTTCGACCTCCCCGGCAATTTTGCGGGTGCGCGCGGTGTGTCCGCGTCGCTCGGCGTTTTCCAGCAATTGATCGAGCAGTTGTAGGTAGCGGTAGTCGGTCATGCCCGCGCGCATGCCTTCCCATTGCAGCGTGCTCACGATCTTTCCGGCCCGGCGCTCGGCTTCGTCCTCGGGCGGATAGGTCATGGCGGCGTCCTTGGCGGCCCCGTCGAAGTCGTCGAAGGCGCTGCCGCTGATGCGCTGATAAGTCCACAGGAAGGCGCCTTTGGCTCCCGTCAGCCAGGTATAGAAGCCCATACCGTAGCGGTTCTGGTGCATCACGCCGTCCTGCCCGCTGTAGGCACCGGCCGCGCCATACCACCACTGCTGGGCGTGGGGATATTCGGCTAGCCAGTCTTGCACGTGCTTGAGTTCGCTGGGGCCGGTATAGACGACGTTGGAAACGTTGAAGATGCTGATGTCTTCGCGGAAGTCGCGTACTACAGCCGCCTGGTTGGCGGTGGTGAAGCCTTTAACCTTCAGCTTGCGCAGCACGGAGTATTCGGCGATGGCGGCCTGGTTGGTGCCGCCGCCCGGCTCATCGACCAGGTGATAGTAGAACTCCGGCCAGTTGCGCTCTTTACGCACCTCTTCGATGACGGCGAGGAACTTCTCGATATAGGCCAGTAGTTGCGGGCTGTATTGGCCGCGGTCTTCCTCACCCATTTTCTTGAGCCCGGTGGCATCGGCGACATACTGCGGCAGGCTCTGCACGTTGCAGACCCACAGCGGGCCGAAACCGGCCTTGATGAAGCGATCCATATACTGGTCGCCCCACCCGTGGAGTGCTGTGCGCCAGGCCGCCAGGGCCTGGTCGAGGTTCTGTTCGTTGATCGGTTTGCTGGCCGCAATGCTGCGTAGCGGCATATAGAGCAAGAGAGTGCGGATGCCACTATCGTGCAGCCACTTTAACTCGCGATTCATCGCTTCGGGCGTCATGTTGGCCCAGCGGCCGGGGTCGGGATAGAGGCCCCATGTGGGCTGCGGCGCATCGGCAGGCAGGGCGAACGGCTGCACTTTGACCGCGACAGGCACTTCGAAGATTTCTTTGCCTTCCTGCACCACGGCAACCGATAATTTGTGAGACGCCCCCGGCTTCACCTTTTCGTTTGCCGCCAGGTGCAAAAACAACTGGTAGCGTTCACCGGCCGCCAGATCTACAGCGGACGGCAAGTCCAGCACACGCTCAGGCAGGAAGTCGTAGAACCCGCCGCGATAGCCCATGCGCTGACGCCAGAGATCGACCCGTTGGAGCTGCGCGGTCATGTCGCCGGGCACTCCCTTCAAACGCAGGCTTATCTGGTTGAGCGGCCTGTTGGCTTCGAGCACGAAAACCGATGCGTTATCGCCTCCGGCGGCTACCGGCAAGTCCAGGGGGCGGTTCACCTGTTTGGCGTTGAGCGCTTCGGAGTTGAGAACGCCGTCAGCATCCTGCCCCGTCCACCAGAAAAGCGGTTTGCCGGTCACGCTTGGAGGCAGGGCGGGGTTGGGCGCGGTCGGTTGGGTTTGGCGGGGATAGTAGAGCGTGCCTTCGGCGGTGATATAGGCGTGTTGCTTTTGATAGTCGGTGAGCGGCAGTTCCACTACCTTGACGTTGCGCACTTCGATGGTGCCCGGCATACGGTTGTCGTTGATGAAGTAGGTAAGGCCCACGCCTTTGCCGGTCATATCGCTGGGCACGATGAAATCGAGCTGCATGGTTTGCCACACGCCTTCTTTGGGCTGGGAATAATCCCAGATGCGCCACAGCCCCTTTTTCGTATCGGCGCTCAAGCGCACCGCCAGGTTGGGTAGCATGGTGCCCTT
>DAITOV010000135.1:0-11748 GCA_036833945.1 Abditibacteriia bacterium | reverse complement strand
ACCGACGCCGGTTTCGGCAAGGCTTCGCCACAGGTGCAGGTATATTTCGCCGCTCTGGAAAAACTCACCACCGATATGGCAAAGTCTTCGGTCGATTGGGAAGAAGTCGCCATCTCCGTTTCCAGCCGCACCCATTACCGGCAGTTGCGCGTGCTGGCCGATACCTTCAATGATGCCAATATCAACCGCTTGCAAACATTGTTGGACACCGCCAAGACCCAGGCCGCTGGCGATGCCACCGTTCTCAAGCGCATCGAGTTTCTGGAACAGCCGCTCCGCTACGCCCGCGTTCAAGGCCCGGCTGCCCGATTGTTCCTGGACATGCTCGCCGACAAAGACGCCGGGGCCGACCCCGCCAAGCGCAAGCAACTCATCGACGCGCTGGAAAAACGCCGCACGGTTTTCCAGGATATTTACGACAACCATTTCTATGCCCAAAGCCTGATTAACTCGACCTACCGCGAATGGTCGAACGAAATGTGGCAGGAGTTCGGCTGGGAACTGCCGAAGGTCGATTAAGAAGGTAAGGAATTCAACACAAAGGCCACGAAGTTAACACAAAGACCACAAATTTCCTTTTTCTTTGTGATTCCTTTGTGGCCTTTGTGTTGATTTTCATGAAATACGGCTAAGGTAAAATAGAAGCGAGCCTTTTATTTTCCCTCCCCGTATCATGGCCCAATTCAACGCCCTGCGGCACCAACTTCTCGAAACCCTCACCCATCAACTCATTCCCTGGGTCGGCGAAAAATCACCCTTCGTCTTGTTGGATGCTCCGCCCCGCGTTCTGGGGCCAACCGTCATCACCGAGCAGCCGGGCAAGGAGTTGGCGTTCAATCATGGCTCACGGTTGGAGTTGCGCGTCGAATACTGGAAGGAAGAAAACCTCAACGCGATGGCAGCGCCTTACATGGGCGTGGTGGTGGATGGCGAGGCCGATATCATTACCGCCACCACCAGGGATGTTTGCCGCAAACTCAAGATTCCGGGCAAGCGCTGGATTATTAACGCGCCGCAAAAGACACTGATTCTCGCCCCGCCGCGTGTGCCGCTCTCGCGCGGCGAACGGCCGCACTGGGAACGTGAGCACCCAGAACTGGCTTACTCGCGGATTCTCTGGATGCAATTTCATACCAACGGCATCAACTGCCATTTCTGCACCACCGAAAAAGGCAAGCATTGGTCGCATCCCTACTACTTTATTTACGGCCCCGAGTTCTTTCCGCTCTCTAAAGTTCTCATCCACGAGATGAAGGAAGCCGCCCCCCACTATGAGCCGCTGATCTATTCCACCCTCAACACCCTCTTCCACTATATGCTGCGCGGATTGACGGTGAAGCCCGGGCGCGAAGAGGAAGAAGACGTGCCGACCGGCGTTTCGCCGCTGGCGATCAAAGGCGATGAACTGGTGCAACCCGCGATTGATTTTATTGACCAAAATCTTAACGAACGCCTCCTCACCGTCGAGCAGATTGCTCTGCATCTGCACGTTTCACCGCGCCACCTCTCGCGCATTTTCCGCCGCGACATGCAAATGACGGTGATGGAATTCGTCACCAAACGGCGCATGGAACTCGCCTGCCAACTCCTCACGGAATCGCAGTTCAACGTCACGAAGATCAGCGGATATTGCGGCTACACTGCAGCCCCTTCTTTCATTAAGGCTTTTATCCGGCATTTCGGCTGTTCGCCGACGACCTATCGCGCGGCAAATCACAACAAGGTCCGTTCCGATTAACCGCTGTCTGCCACGGATAACAAAAACCGCGATATTAGGCCGTGTGTTTTGGTTTAGAAAAAGGGGGAAGTGGGTACAATTAAGTGTGCTCGCCAAAGAGACTGCCATCTAAAAGAAAGGAGACTAACCCATGACAACGTCGTCGAGAAAAAATCGGAGCGGCTTTACACTTATCGAATTACTTGTCGTAATTGCTATCATCGCTATCCTCGCCGCCATCCTGTTTCCCGTCTTCGCCAGGGCGCGGGAAAATGCCCGGCGGGCGAGTTGTATGAGCAACCTCAAGCAGATCGGTTTGGGGCTGATGCAATATACGCAGGATTACGACGAGATGTACCCGGTGATTGCTTCTTCCACAGGCGATAGAGCGCAGTACCCCGGCGACCCGGTTGGCACTCTGGGCGGCAATACCTGGGTGACGCGTATTTACCCTTATGTCAAAAGCGTACAGATTTTTAACTGTCCCAGTGCCACGCGAAAATGGGACGGACGGTCGGCAACGGTGACCAACGACATCAGTTACGGCGGAAATTCGGAGTTGTTTGGTGCCTCGGGCACGGCTGCGATTTCTATCGCCGCCGTTGAGGAAGTTGCTAAAACTTTGATGTACGCCGACTCCGACGGTGTGAACGGACCGTATTTCCTGTATTACACCTATTCGGCCAACCGCCATGTGATCGATCGCCATATGAATGGCACCAATGTCGCCTTCGCTGATGGCCATGTGAAATGGAAAAAGATGGTCCGCGACTCTCTGGATCGCCCCATTCCGCCACGCGCGCCACAGGGCGTGCTGTGGTATGCCGACGGCCACGCATAAAGACTTAGACAATAACTCAACGCAAAAATGAATTATCACAAGCAGTCTCAAAACCATCGCCTTCCACAAAAGCTTCGTTCGATGCGGAACCTGGCTTCCCTTGGCATTTTTACAGCTTCACTTTTTACCGCTAGCTTCATCAACCCGGCCGGGGCGCAAACCCTTCCTGCACCCGAAGTGAAGCGCACTCCGTTAGTGCCGCGCACGCTGGTTTTTTCGCGCACGCAAAGCCAATACAACCTTTTCTTCAACTACTTCCACTATCACACGCCCGAGTGGTATTGGATCGACCGGCCTCTCTTTTTCGACCGCTCATTAGCCCCGGAAACGCCCAGCGGTTCGGAACTAACCGAGCGCAGCTTTTCCCGCGTGCTCGATACGGCGCGAGCTTATGAACTCGACGGTTTTTCGATGCTGACCAACCTCACCACCAACCGCCGCAACTATATGCAGGCGCTGGATTTGGCGGCCAAGAAGCCCGAGGAACCGTTTTCGATTTTGCTGGACGTTTCGGTGCTGGGCAGCGATGTAGACAAGGCCGTAAACCATCTCAAACCCGCGATTGAAAAAGCCCTGGCTTCGCCCTCTGCGCCGCGCGTGAATAATAAAGTCCTGATCAGCTCCTACAATCTCGATTCCGATTCGCCGCAGGTCGTGGCGCAGGTGCTGGCTAAGTTGCGCCAGCAGTATGGCGATACATTTCTGCTGGTTGCCGCCATCGGGCGCGATTGGTGGCCTGCTTATAACGACCACGTTGCAGGTGTTACGCCCAATAAAAACCTGGCCGCTTTGCAGGCGAAACTGCGCACCTGGCTCGATGTGTGCGACGGCATCATGTATGTGGCGATAGGCGATGCCTCCGATCCCGAAAACGGCGGGCAGTTGGATCAGGGTTATTATAATTTTGTCATTCAAACCTGCCTGAGCGTGCTGGGCGAACCGGCCTATCGCCAGAAATACTTTGGCCTGGGCGCTTCCACCGGCTACTTCAACCCCATCACCAATACCGTGGCAAACGAGGCCGGAACCAAGTATCTGCGCAACAGCCTGCGCATCGCGCTGGATGCCAAACCCGACTTCATCATTTTGCCCGAATGGGACGAGGCCAACGAAAACACTTCCATCCAACCCACGGTTTACAACTCGCTTTCGACGCAGCGTCTTTTGCGCCACGAAATGCGCCGCCTCAAGAACCAACCACAAACTCCGCAGACAGGAGACGATGTTACCATTCCCAACCTCGTCGTCAGCTACCGGCAATTTCTCATGCTGGGCGAAGCGTTACAGGTCGAAGTGCTGGGCGTGCCGGACGGCACAGCGCAAGGCGATTACCGCCTCAAACTCAGCTTCAAAGATACAGCGCACCGCATTGTAAAAACTCTTCCCGTGGCAACACTGGGCAGCGGTACCTTACAAGACCACACCTTCACCGTGCCCACCGAAGAACTGGCCGATTACCCGGTGCTGATGCCTTCGCTGGAAGTGACCTCGCCTGATGATAAAACCCAAACCTTCGAAGCCGGGCTGGCGGCCATTCGCTTGCAACCAACCATGAACTGGAATCGGAAATGGGTGAAGATGCCGCTACGCGATTTGCTGGCGCCCACGACGGCTGATTTCCGTCTGGTGCAAGACAGCGCCACACCGGAAGGCAAATTGAAAGTCGAAGGCAAAGTCGCCACCAACGAACAAATTATGTCGGTCGAAGTGGTGGCCGATGGCCTGGAAGTTTTCGCCCTCGACCCGCAAGGCACCTACACCCTTAAACCCGATGAAGCGCTTATCCTGATGCACGAAGTCGCGCCGGAACGGCATGGCGATTTTAACGGCAAATATTTCGTCACCGGCGGCACGGTGCGCAAAGTCGTCGATCAGTTCGGCTTCTGGCGTGCCCGCCAACCCGGCGATGTGGCGGCCAATCTCACCTGGAGCCCGCTGGGGCAAATCTTCGTTGTCACCAACAAAGATACGGCTGTGATCCACGCCGAAAACAAACTCTACAAAGCCGCCGTGCCGGTGGCCCGCCTGTTGAAAGACAAGGTATACAGTGAAGTTCACGGCAAGGGAGCAACCCTCACGCTACGCGCCTTTGAGGGCGTGGCTGAAATGCCGCTGCCCTTGCGCAGCAAGGACGCCTCGTTCCAGGCAACCATCGACCCGATTCGCCCCGGTGCGGCCTTGCAAATGCGAGTGATAACCGAGTCGGGGAAAATCTATCGCAGTTGGCCGGTCGTCTCTCCTGTCGCTTCCACAGGAAAAGTCGCGTTGCCCGTCTATTCCGATACCAAGCGCGAAGCCGTTACCGTGCAGGTCGATAATTCTCGTCTGCCGCATATTACCGCTACTCCCGCACAGACGAATGGCGCTTCCATCCAAGCCTCTACCGATCCCTATTTCACCGGCATGACCGGCGGCATTCCGTTCTGGAGCTACATCGTGCGAAAGAACGGCTCTTACCCGGCCACCGCCACGCAGACCGCACCGACGCGTGTCACGGAAGACGGCATCGACAGTTGGCGTTTCGATGGCAAGGGCAACTTCCTCTACTTTCCGGCAGAAGCCTTGCCGCGCGGCGCGTTTACGCTGTCGTTCAAGTTCAAGCCGCTCTCCGGCAAACACCAGGTTCTGCTCGCCAACCGCAACCACCTCATTGGCGCATTCACACTGGAGATGGAGAACGGAAAATTGAGCGGCTACTACACCACCGGCCTAGCTCGTCAGGAACCCTACTACCCCAAGACACTTCTTCAGCCGGATATTTCGGTGCCGCTGGGACAATGGTCGCAGGTCGAAATTGTCTACGACCTGAAGCAGATCGTATTCAAGGTCAATGGCAAAGCGGCCAAAGCGCTTCCCTTATCGATTCGGGGCCGCATCTCCACCCCACTGGTTTTCGGCGGCTACGGCGATGGGAAACAAGACGGCTTTTTTGATGGTTATTTACAGGAGTTGAAAATCGTTCACGGAGTAGCCGCAAGTTAACTCCTGGCCGGATTTTTCGTTTGACACAATCATGACAAGTAAGAAACGCTACACCATAGTCGGCCTGGGCGCGCGAGCGCAGTTCTTCGTGAATGCCCTGGCCGGAGCAGGACGCGAGCACAGCGAACTGGTGGGGTTTTGCGCCCTCAGCGCCGCCCGCATGGCCTGGTATAACCGGCAGCTTGCCGAGCAGCACAGCCACGCGCCGGTCGCCACCTATCACGCCGATGATTTTGAAAAAATGCTGGCCGAGCAAAAAGCCGATATCGTCATTGTGACCACGACCGATGCCCTGCACCACGAATACATCGTGCGCGCCATGGAAGCCGGTTGCGATTGCATCGTGGAAAAGCCCATGACCATCGACGCGCCCAAGGCCCGCGCCATTCAAGACGCTATAGCCCGCACCGGCCGCTGCCTACAAGTGACTTTCAACATGCGCTACCAACCACTCACGGCCAAAGTGCGCGAACTCATTGCCGAGGGCGCAATTGGAAAACCCCTGGCGGTGAATTTTACCTACAGGCTCGATACCCGCCACGGCGCCGATTATTTCCGGCGCTGGCACCGGGATAAAGCCAACTCCGGCGGGCTTTTAGTCCATAAATCGACGCATCACTTCGACCTGGTGAACTGGCTGATCGACTCCACTCCCGAAGATATCTTCGCATTTGGCGACTTGAAGTTCTACGGCGACGAAGCCGCTACGCTACGGGGCGAAAGTTACGACTACGACCGCTACACCGGTAATTCGGCCGCTAATCGTGACCCGTTCGCCATGCAGTTAGATAACGACGATTACCACCGCAGCCTCTATCTCGATGGCGAAACTGAAAGTGGCTATATCCGCGACCGCAACGTTTTTAGCCCCGGCATCACCAGCGAAGATACCATGGCCGTGCTGGCGCGCTATCGCAACGGTGTGATTCTAAACTATTCCCTGATCGCCTATACCCCACAAGAAGGCTACGAGTTGTATGTCACCGGCACCAAAGGCCGCATCGAAGTGCGGGTGCAGCGCCCACCCCACGTGCTCGATAAAGACATGCAGCCCGTGCAAGACCAAACAGAAACCTCAACCGTGCAAGTGCTTCCCATGTTCGGGGAACCTTACGAAGTCGCCATCCCCTATGTCGAAGGCGGGCACGGCGGTGGCGATGCAATTTTGGTTGGGCACCTTTTCAGTAGTGGTGCGCCCATCGCAGACCCGCTCAAACAGCGCGCGAGTTTTCGCGACGGCTTAAGCTCGCTGGCGTTGGGCGTGGCTGCGAACGAATCCATCAGCAGCGGACAGCGCGTGGTGGTAAGCGAACTTTTCGACCTGGATTAGTTTCAAAAGCCTCGCTTCTCAGCCCCCTCATATTTTGTAGGATAGTATTGAGGGGAAATAAATTGTCACACCGATTCCGATAGGATATTAAAACTCGCAAATACCATGAAAATTGCACTCTCCGGTCGTCTCTGGGAACATCCGCTTGGCGCAGACACAACCTTAGCCGAGCAAATTCAAGCCGCTGCCGAACTCGGTTATTCCGGCATGGAAATCCGCTATCCGCGCTTGCCGCAAAAAGAAGACTGGGAAGCCACCAAAGAGCTTCTCGAACGCAATGAAGTCGAATTGGTCTTCACCGCCGGGCCTGGCGTTCCCGAAACCGACGAACTCAAAGCTGAATTCGAGCGCGTGCTCGACACGGTGCAGTTCTTGGGTGGCAAATTCCTCAAGCAAATCCCCAAAGACGGTGCCGACCCGCAAGCCATTATCTGGGCTGCGGATGAAAGCGCCAAGCGTGGCATCAAGCTGCTTTCGCAGTATCATTCCAACAGCGCGACCGATACCGTCGCCAAGACCGAAGAGCTTTTCAAAACCATCGACCACCCCAACTTCGGCCTCATCTTCGATGCCTGCCACATCCCCTTCACCGAAGTGCCGCTGATTAGCATTGAAGAAGCCGTCACACGTCTGCGTCCGTGGATCGAGCTGATAAACCTGCAAAGCTACAAACCCGCCACGCAAACCGACGGTTTGAACCATGTCACCATCAACGGCAAAGATTGGTCGCTGGCCCTGCCGGGCGACCCTGAAGGCACCGACATGGCCGCCGCTATCAACGCGCTCAAAGCCCAGGGCTATGATGGTTGGCTGGTCGCCATGCCCGCGGTAGACCCCAGCGCCCAGCCGCTGGTGGTGGGACGCGCGTATGCGGATTTCTTAGCGTCGTTTATTTAACCCGGCTTTGTAGAACCCAACAGGCCCGCCTTCTCGTTGAAGGCGGGCCTGTTTTTGTCCGGTTACATTCAAATCACACTCATACTGTTTTCCACCCACAGCGGCTCATCAATGGTAATTCCGCTACAGCCTATTTCTTGAACGAGCGAAACTGCATTGCGCGCTTCATGCTCGTTGGTGGGACATCCCCAAGCACGAACCTGCGACACCACTTCCTGCGCCCTGCCAACATCTTGTGCGCCCAGCTTCTTGGCATCAGGACAGAGACTGTCCAGTGGTAGTGCCCCAGCCTGCTGCAACACGTTATCGTCTATCGTCTTGACCAACCACCCCAACCGAGCCTGGGGGGCGCACTCATGAGCGCGTTCCAATTGCTGCCAGGAAAATGAGGTGTAGGTGCAATGCGCCCAGAGTTCGTGCCGTTCCACCAGCGCCATCGCGACCGGAGCCAGTTGCGGGTGCGCACCTTTCAATTCGAGATGATAGTGAAACGCTGTTCCAAACTCTACCAGCAGCTCATCCAAACGCACAATGCGTTCACCAGCAAAGTCGGGCGAAAACCACGAGCCGAAATCGAGCGCGGCGAGTTGGGCATACGAGCACTCTTCCACGCACACCTCGCCATGCTTGTAACGAGTGAGTAAACGGTCATGACAGAGCACGGCCACGCCGTCGGTGGTGAGTTGAATATCCGTCTCAATGGCCCGGCTGCCGGTTTCATGAGCAGCGCGAAAAGCCGCCAGACTATTTTCGGGCGCACGAACACTGGCACCACGATGAGCGATCAGTTGAAAACGACTGTTGTCAAATTTCACAAGTACAGGATATAGTGTTTTTTTGACTGCCTGCAAAGTTGCTTACCGCCGCATCAACCCGCCCAGCACCCCGCGCATGATCTGGCGGCCCAACTGACTGCCGACACTCCGCACCGCCGATTTCCCCATCGCTTCGATCAAACCCTGACGGCGGCCGGTACCCAGTAATAAATCTTGTACCGCACCGCCCATACCGCCCTGTTCCGGCTCGGGCTGGCGATTTGAAGAGGTGCGGCGAGCGGCTGGAGCCGGTTGCTGCGCCGCTTGTTGGGCGGCTGCCTGTTGCTGCTCCGTCGCGCGGCGCGTCAGTTTCTCATAGGCAGAATCGCGGTCGATTTGCGTATCGTATTTGCCACCAATGGGCGAACGGCTCCACATAGTCTGTCGCTCTTCATCGGTGATGGTGCCAATCCGGCACGCAGGCGGCGCAATCAGTGCTTGCTCCACCGGCATTGGCACACCGTTTTCCATCAGGGTGCTGACTAATGCTTCACCTACTCCTAACTGCGTGATGGCAGCCACTACATCGACATTAGGATTTGGGGCAAAAGTTTCGGCGGCCGAGCGCACCGCTTTCTGGTCGCGCGGGGTGTAGGCCCGCAAAGCGTGCTGCACGCGGTTGCCCAGTTGGCCCAGCACTTCATCGGGCACGTCGTCGGGGTTTTGTGAACAGAAATAAACGCCCACGCCCTTCGAGCGAATAAGGCGCACCACCTGCTCCACGCGCTGCTTGAGCGCGGGTGGGGCATCATTGAAAAGCAAGTGCGCTTCGTCGAAGAAGAACACCATTTTGGGCCGGTCGAGATCGCCGACTTCGGGCAGGTTCTCGAACAGTTCCGAAAGCATCCACAGCAAGAAAGTGGAATAGAGCTTGGGCTGGTGAATGAGCCGGTCGGCGGCCAGAATGTTGATGATGCCGCGCCCGCTCATATCCTGGCGCATGAAGTCGTTGAGGTCGAGCGCCGGTTCGCTGAAGAAATAATCGCCGCCTGCCTGTTCGAGGCTCAGCAAATCACGCTGAATCGCCGCGATCGACTGCTTGCTGATGAGGCCGTATTGCTTGGAAATTTCCGAGGCGTTTTCGGCGGCGAAAGTGAGCAGGCTACGCAAGTCTTTCAAATCGAGCAGCAAAAGCCCATTATCATCGGCCATTTTGAAAACGACTTCCAACACGCCCGACTGGGTATCGTTGAGTTCCATCAAGCGCGAGAGCAGCGTCGGCCCCATCTCCGAAATCGTAGTGCGCACGGGATGGCCCTTGGCACCGTAGATATCCCAAAACACCACCGGATTGGCGGCAGGCGACCAGTTGATGCCCAGCTTCTGTGCGCGTGCTTCCACTTTCTCGTTGGGCACCGCCGCCTGGCACAGCCCGGCCAGATCGCCTTTGACATCGGCCAGAAACACCGGCACGCCCAGCCGAGAAAAGCCTTCGGCCAGCACCATCAGCGTCACCGACTTGCCGGTACCGGTTGCCCCGGCAATGAGGCCGTGCCGGTTGCCATAGCGTGCTTGCAGGTAGACCTCTTTCTCGCCTTTGCCCACGAAAATATCGTTCATGAAATTCCTTTTTCAAATCGGCCGCGACAGGGTTTATTTTAGCGCAAAGTGAAGGAATTTAACGCAGGTAGGAATTGGCTATACTCACCCGTCATGCTGAATGCGACCGAGCGTGCCGCGCGTGATGCTATCGTCAACAAACTCGTGCCCTGCATCAACAGCGGAGCGCCTTTCATCTTGCTGGATGCCCCGCCCCGCGTAATTGGCCCCAACAAAGTGATCGAGCGCCCCGGCTCCATCCTGCCGCTGGAAATGTTCCACCAGAACGAACCCATTGGAGCGGTGAACCACCAATTCTGGTTTTCCGAACACCTTAACAGTAAGAACATGCCGTATATGGGCATCGTGGTGGAAGGCAACGCCGAAATGATGGTGGGCACCACAGCCGAGACTTGCGCCCGGCTTGGCATTCCCGGAAAACGCTGGATTGTAAGCCTGCCCGAAAACAGCATTCTGCTGGCTCCGCCGCACGTCGCCTTTTCCGATGGCAGCCTGCCCCACTGGTATCAAGACCACCCCGAAAAAGCCTACGCTAAAATTTTGTGGATTGAGTTCCAGCACAAAGGCGCCTGCTGCCATTTCAGCACTACGAAAAATGGCAAGTTATGGACTCATCCCTACTGTTTTTTCAACAACGAAAATTTTATCCTGCTGGCAGGCGATATCATTCGTGAAATGCACGGGCAAAAAGAGCAGTATGTACCGCTGGTTTATTCGTATCTGCGAGTTTTGGGTTACCTGCTGGCGCGCAGCACCAGCCAGAGTTCCCAGGCACCCGATAATGCCATTGCTGCTGAATTCGAAGAGATAACGACCGAAAACGAACTGATTCGCAAAGCGGTGGAATATATCGATGCGAATCTCGCCTCGTTCGAGCTGAATGTCGAACATCTCGCTGAGCAGATGGGAGCCTCGACCCGCCACCTGACCCGGCTCTTCCAGAAAGAGCTGGGGATACCGGCGAAAGAGTTCATCATTAACAGGCGCATGGCTTTGGCGCGCCAGTTGCTCGTTGCATCATCCTACACCGTGAAAGTCGTCGGCTGGCGATGTGGTTATGCGCGTTCGGCTACTTTCATTCATGCATTCACACTCAAACATGGTGAAGCACCCTCGGAATATCGACGCAAACACAAGCCCATGTCCGAAAATTATTAGAAGTGGCGCAATTCATATACATTTTGCGACAAAAAATGCCTCTTTTGCTGTTAAAGAGCGCCCCGGCGAGGGTATATTGCTGTATGGAATTTTAGTTAGAGGAATATCAATGAATACGCCAACCTCATCTCGCCCACGCCAAGGTTTCACCCTCATAGAGCTTCTTGTCGTCATAGCTATTATAGCTATCCTTGCCGCCATTCTCTTCCCGGTGTTTGCCCGTGCCCGTGAGAATGCGCGCCGCACCAGTTGTCTATCCAACCTGAAGCAAATGGGGTTGGCAGCCATGCAGTATACACAGGACTATGACGAGACCTACCCTTATTCGCTCAGGGCGATTCCAGCAAGCATCACACCCGCCGACATGCCGGATGGCCAGATCTGGATTACTAACTACATTACTTGGCAACAGATGCTGTTTCCCTATCACAAGAGCGTGCAGGTCTTC
>DAITOV010000134.1:0-11795 GCA_036833945.1 Abditibacteriia bacterium | reverse complement strand
ATGCATTGATAATATCGAAGAACTAACCTTGCTACTCGTCGCAATATAAATGTATTTGAAGTTTGAAAAACTGAAGAACAGTGATTCGTGTAATGACTTTCGTATGACCCTGTTGCTCCCACTAATCCAACTTCAGGACGATGAATATGTTCAAACATTTTTTGCAGCCAGTTGTCTACCTGCAAAATGCTAAAGGAATTCAAGAAGCAAAGATAGGAACTTGTAACACTTTTCGCCCCGATGAAATACGCTCCAATATCAAAACCATCGTCCCCTACGAAAATCGCCTCATACTGAATGCCGTCAAGCACAACCCCATACTCTGGTGGGATCGAGTTTCCTTCGAAATCCTTTAAAATTATTAAGAGAATATGCTCAACACCTGCGTTATATTTTCGATACGATTCAATAAAGTCGATGAATGGCTGCAAACCATTGCGACGCCTTACTAAATGAATAACGCAAATATCGGACAAAGCAATCTCCTATATGACCCGGCCTACACCAATTCCAAGGGGTTTCTGCGTACCAATATATTCAGCTAATGGCTCGAGTTGCTTATTCAAGACAGATTCGATCCAAACATTCTCCACTCCAGCACAGGCCACAGTGTCATGAAAGATCACCAGCGCACCGGGTCTGCAGAAGGGCAAAACGAGATAGAAATCTTCTTTCACCCCATTATAACTATGATCCCCATCAATAAAGACAACATCTAATTTCCCCTTCACATTTTCAGCAATAAATTGTTGTGCCTGGATAGAATGGCTATCTCCTAAAAATTGAGTAAAATTTTCAAGGGTGCTAAAATTTTCTTTTTGCTCAGTTGCTCGAGGATGCATGCCATCATCCAAGCTGAATATATTAGCAAAACCAACTATCTGGCTCAGTAGCAAACACGTTCCACCACTAGCAGAACCAATTTCAAGATAGTTAGTCGATGCCCCGAACTCTTGCTTGTGTTCTTTAAGACGACATATAAGTGCTGCAAATTCGTGAGGGTTTTGCTGTAGTGATAATCCACCTTCAAAACTGTATTCATTCCCAAAATGCTTCAAGTTGTCTGTTCCTGAACGACAAATGACATCGTGTATTTGATCAAACTCGATATTACGCTTTTGGATATCCTCAACGGAATCCAAGCCTTTAAGATAAATTTTCCGATACAAACCCCAGCGGCATTGTCTTTTTAATTTCCGAAAGAGGTGGAACATATTTAGTTTTCCTTATTACGAGTATTTGCTAAAAATCATTTTGACTCGACTTTATAATGTTACAGTGAAGCCTAAATCTATATTCGCCTTTCCAGGAAATCGTGTTTTGCAAAATTTCTATAAGTGAGAACTGGTGTTATTACACCGCATCTCGCAATGGCGGAATAATACAATAAACACATAAGATCGCTAAGAATCTGTACACGGCTTACAGACTTCGCCAATTCATCATTTGCACTATTGTATTTTATCATTCAGCGTAATACAAAATCTCAACTTGCAGTATTAGTCGAGAAGAGTCTGATAAATCCCCATCGTCTCTCGCGCTGTCCTCTCCCACGAAAACAATGCGGCTCGCTTCTGCCCGTCTTCGATTATCTCTTGCCGCTTGGCTTTATCGGAGACAATTTGCTCAATCGCTCTCACCCATCCATCTACATCAGCCGGAGCAAGTTGTATCGCAGCCTCTCCAGCCACTTCAGGAATAGAGGTGGTATTACTGCAGATCATCGGACAGGCACAAGCCATCGCTTCCAACACCGGCAAACCAAAGCCTTCATAAAGCGAAGGATAAACTGCGGCGGCGGCGGCAGCATAAAGTGGCGGCAAGTCTTCGGCTGGCACCCAGCCCAGAAAATGCGCAGCGGGGTGATTGACAATTTCATCACCAAAATGTGCAGGGGAACCCGTCAGAGCCAGTTTCACTTCGGCAAACTGAGGCTGCTTACGAAGTTTTTCAATAGCACGTAACACAACGATAGGGTTCTTACGCACGCCTCGCAAGCCCACACCCAAAAGAAACGGAGCCTGAAATTGGTATTTCTGAGCTATCGCCATGCCTTGCTCTTTGGTGGCAGGTTTAGCCCAGCTTGCAGCAGCATAGGGAGTCACTTTAATTTTTTCGAGCGACACACCGCAAGTGCGTGCTATCGCCTGGCGGCTATATTCACTCCCGGTAATAACGATGTCGGCCCAACGCGCTGCCCGGGTGAACAGAAAATTCATCGCATAAAAAGCACGAGTAGGAAACCACTCTGGATGTTCGCGAAAACTCACATCATGAATTGTCACAACCATAGCTCCACGAAAGCGCCGAGGTAAAAGATATTGCGTGTGCAGCAACCTAACGCCAATGTTCTCCAGATGCGGAACGAGTGCATTCTGATTCCAAAGCCAACCTATTTTACATGACAATAATGTGCTTTCTACGTTGGGAAATTCTCGAGAAAGTGCTTCCCGTATATTTCCATGTGTAGAAGAGTAAAGTAAATATTTTTGTTGAGGATACAATCGTGCCAATGCCGCTACCAACTCACGCATATAGGTCGAATCACCAGTGCCATCATCCGGTAACGACCGCGCATCAAAAGCTACCGAAGTGTCATTCGCAATATCTCTCATAGCTTGCCCAGTTCCTGCGCTCGCATCCATAAACTCTTTTTCAAAACAAAGGCAAACATCCTGATCTGATTACGCGCGGAAGGTTTCACCAACGTAATCAAACTCCACGCCAGCAACCGCAAGGCCGCCCCCATCACTACGAACATTTTCAGGCACCACCCCTGCAACAATCCCCGCCGTTTAGTGAAAAAGTAGTAACGACTCCAATTGAGCGAAGCAATCATGCGTGAGCGCAGTTGCCAGTCTTTGTTGCTCGAAGCGCCGACATGGTGATGAACCCGGGAAGTGGGTGTGAACCAGATGCTCCACCCGGCCTGGCGCAAACGCAGACACAAATCGGTATCTTCAAAATACATGAAAAACGCCGGATCGAAGCCGCCCACTTGTTGCCATGCTTCACGGCGCACCAGGAGTGCCGCACCCGCTACTTGCTGCACTTCGCGCTCGTCGTCGTAATTCCAGTAGGTCATGGTATAACCACCGGTGACTTTGTTATTGGGGAAAAGGCGGTCGAGGTAGGTCTGCTCCCAGAACACTTTCATCAGGTTGGGGTCGGTCGCGCATGAGGACTGGATGCTGCCGTCAGGGAGAATAAGTTGCGCCGTCACCCCACCCGCTTTGGGGTGGCTGTCCATGAAATCGACCAAAGCGCGCAACGCTCCCGGCTCCACTTCGGTATCGGAATTCAGAACAAAGAAAAAACGCCCCTTGGCGTTTTCCAACCCCCTGTTATTAGCGCGGCCATAGCCCAGGTTTTCACCGGCAGTGATCATCTCAACCTGCGGGAACTCGGCGCGTACCATCTCCACACTGCCGTCGGTGGAGCCGTTATCGGTCACGATAATCTCCAGTCCCACTTCCTGGCGTAGCGCTTCCAGCGAACGCAGGCAAGCGCGGAGCAGTTCGCAGGTGTTATAGGAAACGATGGAAACGCTGATGTCGATCATGAAAAAGAACCGGCCACTCCCTGACAAATAATGGTTTTATGGGAAAACCCTGCCACTAACTTTAACAAACGCCGTGCGATTATCGCAGAGAGTGGAGGTAATCTCAGGCTTCCTGTAAACAGCCTGCCTCATCTGAAGAACGCGAAGCCGTGTTCTGCTGCCAGGCCCACGAGAAAAGCCCGTTCGTCGCCAGCACCAGGAACACGACATAGAGAGCCGCTACAAACACCACGCCTTTTTGCCAGTAGAGCCAAATGCCAATGACATCCACCGCAATCCAGATAAACCAGCATTCAAGGCGCCGCCATGCCATCAAAATCTGCGCAGCAAAGCTCATCACGGTCGTGGTCGCATCGAGATAGGCAAATGAGGCGGCTTCGGCAAACCACCCCGGTATCCAGAGGTGCAAGTGACTGTTAGCCCAACCCATCAATACCGAAAAAACGCCCACCAGGCCAACCACTATGGCATTTTGCCGGGGCGTGTTGCGTGTAATGAGGCCTTTATCCGGCTTGCCACTTTTCTTCCAGAGATACCAACCCCAGAACCCGGTCACAACATAATAAATCTGCTCCAGGCAATCGGCGTAGAGCTGAATTTGCCAAAAAAGCAATAAAAACAGTACCACGCCGACTATGCCAACCGGCCAGGTGAGAACGCGATTACGCGTCATCAGCCATACACCCCACAAATTAACAAACGTGCCGATGAGTTCGAGCCAGGAAAGTGAGTAGCCCCTGAGAGTAAACGCAATCGTCTTAACGCTGAAAAATTCCATGAAACTCACGTACCCAGCCAGTTGGTCCACTTGCGCACCCGCGCTAACACAGCCTTCGCTTCTCGTGCCCGCGTTTCCAAATCGCCACGCAAAGTGAAAAAAGGAATATTACGCACCAGCAAATCGGCGCGAATGCGTTTTTGAAATTCGGTGCGATTGGCTTCACCGGAACGATCGGGGTCGTCTTCGTAAGGGATATCGTCTTCGCAAAAGAACACGACATCATAACGCGCGCTGCAACGGTTGGCCAAATCTTCCAAACCTGGAGTCGCCCCGCCGTTGTAATAATAGGAGAACATGCGCGTGGTCAGCGCATTGGTATCGGTGAACAGAATGCGGTTGGCTCGTTGCAGGAGTTCTTCTTCGCGTTGCAAGTGGCCCACGGCAATCTCTTCGAGCTGCGCCAGAGTCAACCGACGATTGACGTTATGTAGATCCCAATACTCACGCCCATATTCCGGCATCCATTCGGTTTGGAACTCGCGAGCCAAATGCGAACTGAGCGTTGTCTTGCCCGTGGAAGGTGCGCCGAGAAAAACCGCGTTCACTACATAATCGCGTAGCACCCGTGGATGCAGCCATTCACGCCGGGCAAAAGGATCGGGCCGCACTTGCGCGCCGCAGATCGGCACCGCTGTGCGTGGCGGATCGACGATGCGGTTCTCACAGTTCAAAGCCACGCTGACGTGCTCGCCATACCATTCACTCGAATAAAAGCGAAAAATATTGCGAATCCCCAACGTTTCGATGATGTAATCTTCCTGGGCTTTTTTGATTTCCGGGGTATTGCCGGTTTCGGTGGGGCCGTTCCACGCCTCAATCACATCGACTTGCGGATAGATAGCGCGAATCCAATTCGCCCGCACAGAAAGCGGCACCTCGGTGGTTTCGGGGCAGTCGTAGATGATAACGCGAACATGGTCGCACTCGCAAAGCGCCGTATCAATCAGATACTGATGACCGCGATGAAATGGCGCAAATTTTCCCAGCGTTAGACCAACTTTCATGGTGCGCTTCAATGATGAGGAATCAGCCCGGCATTATAACGGTTGATGTTTGGGCAGACCGACACGACGCGGATAAATGCCGGGAGTGCTGCGTTGTTTCTCAACCATCGTGAGATGATATTGCATTTCGTGATCGGGCAAATAATAGGAAGCAACCACGCCTGCCCGTCCTCCCAGCATCTTCAAGGCTTTTTGCGAAGCCTCAATTTCCCCGGCGGCATCCTGCCCGCGCCACAAGAGAAGCTTCCCGCCCACTTTGACCAGCGGCAAACACAGCTCACAGATTTCCGAAAACGAACCCACCGCGCGTGCCACGGCAATATCGAACTGGGCTCGCATTTTGTGTTCATGCCCGGCTTCTTCAGCACGTCCGCAAATTACGGTCACGTTGGGCGCATGGTCGCGGGCAGCGGCTTCAAGGAAATTACATTTCTTGCGAGTGGCATCCAGCAAAGTCACGCTGAGCTCGGGCCGGGCAATGGCCAGAATCATACCGGGAAAACCGGCTCCGGTGCCGACATCGATCACCCGTTTTGTTCCCTCGAATAGCCCCGCCACTTCCAGGCCTTGAAGCGAATCGAGCACGTGCTTGCTCCAGGCGGTTTCAGGGTCGCGCACCGCCGTGAGATTGAATTCACGGTTCGCCCGCAGCACTTCATCGAGATACGCCCGTAGCTTTTCTTGCATCTTAAGGAAAGAGATTTAACACAAAGGACACGAAGAATTCACAAAGCTCCACAAAGAAAGAAAAAATAGTTTGGCTGTAAGCGAAAACATTTAACGTGCTCTCAGCCAATCCTTAATAGATCTTTGTGTACTTTGTGAAACCTTCGTGCCCTTTGTGTTTAAAAAATTCAGTCGCAATCAACTTCACACTGCAGACGAATTTCGCGCAGCACTTTAGTCACTTCGTGGCATTTATTACGCGAGCCGTGATAGCAGATGGCGCGACCTTTGCGGTCGGCTTCCATCATGATGACCCAGCATTTGGCCATGGAGTATTGCGTGGCCTTTTGAAGTTGCTCGGCCACTTCGTCCTGGTCGTGATAATCGTCGTTGTAAAGAATGACGCGATAGCCTTCACCATTGCCGCCGGGAGTGGTGTTTTGCTCCACTGGCGCAACAGTTTCAACGACTTCGACTGCAGGTTGGTCTATGGTTGGTGTTTCTGTAAGATTGGTATTCGTTGCCCGTCTCATCGCCTTGAATTATACTTCAAATTCAACCTTCTAAGTAGATTTACTACTGATTTTTGAATTGTCATGCGCATCTCAACCCGTGGCGAATACGGTCTGCGTGCTCTGATGGAACTGGGCATGGAACCGGGAGTCGCCTTGTCGCTTCGCGATATTGCCCAACGCCAGCAGATTTCCCTCGACTATCTGGAACAAATTGTCCCTTCGCTTAAGAGCGCAGGTTTGATTAAGGCCAAGCGCGGTGCGCATGGCGGCTATCAGTTAGCCAAACCCTCGAGCGACATCACAGCCTACGATGCCCTGGTGGCACTCGAAGGCACTTTCAACCCCATGTCCTGTCTCGCCAATACCCCGGCCGAAGGCGAAAGCTGTCTGGCGTCGGGAAGCTGCGCGGTCCAGGAAGTATGGAGCGACATGAAGACGGCTGTCGAAGAAGTGCTGAAGAAGAAAACCCTCGCCAGTATGATCGAGCGTCAGCGCGAGAGCTTTAAAGTGCCCATTCGCACCTACACTTCCGACAGCGAAATCATGCAACTTGTCGTTTTGAACTAAGCGAGACGTCTCCGAGGAGCATTCCCAACATTCATGCTACAAACTGAAATCAAACCGCATGGCGGAACTTTGGTCAACGCCTTCGTTTCTGGCGATGAAGCATTGGCACTACAGGAAAAAGGCAAAAGCCTGACCAAAATCCACCTCGCCGACCGTCGCTTAAGCGACCTCGAACTCATCGGCTGCGGTGCTTTTTCTCCCCTCGACGGGTTCATGAATCGCGCCGACTACGAAAACGTCGTCGTGAACATGCGCCTGGCCAACGGACTGGCCTGGACGATTCCCATCACGCTCGCCGTCACCGCCGATGAAGCCGAATCGCTGGAAATCGGAACCGAAGTCGCCCTGGTCGATAAGTACGAGAACGTGCTGGCGATCATGGATTTGGAAGAAATCTATAAATACGATCGCGAGCGCGAGGCCCGTCTGGTCTATCGGACTACCGATGAATCGCACCCCGGCGTGCGCAATCTGCTGCGCCGTGGCGAACTGCATTTGGGTGGCAAAATCCGCGTGCTGCGCAAACGTGCCGACGAAAACTTCCCTGAATATCGCCTTACACCGGCCCAGACACGCGCCGCATTCGCCGCCAAGGGATGGCGCACCATCGTAGGTTTCCAGACTCGCAACCCCATCCACCGCGCTCACGAATATATCACTAAGTGCGCTTTGGAAACCGTCGACGGCCTGCTCATTCATCCGCTGATTGGTGTGGTGAAAGATGATGATATCCCAGCCGAAGCACGCATGGATTGCTATAAGGTTCTTGTCGATAACTACTATCCCAAGGATCGCGTATTATTGTCCGTTTTGCCTGCCGCGATGCGTTATGCCGGGCCGCGCGAAGCTATTACACATGCTTTGTTGCACAAAAACTATGGTTGCACTCACTTCATCGTGGGACGCGACCATGCAGGTGTGGGCAACTACTATGGGACCTATGATGCGCAATATATCTTCGATGAATTCGAACCCGAAGAATTGGGCATTACCCCGATGAAGTTCGATCATGCCTATTATAGTCCTACCGTAGGTGGCATGGGCACTGCGAAAACCCTCCCCGATAATGCCGAAAAACTGACGCTCTCGGGAACCAAGGTGCGCCAGATGCTTCTGGATGGGCAGATTCCGCCGGAAGAGTTCACCCGACCGGAAATCGCTAAAGTGCTCATCGATGTGATGCAGAAAAAATCGTAATCTCCATGCTTTCTCTCAGTCAAGAACAATTCGAGAAAATCGTCGCCCAGGGGCTTGAAGGCAAGCCCCTGGAAATCTGCGGCTTTTTGGCCGGACAGACTTCGCCGGATGGTAAGCAGGTCGTTGAAGTTTTTCCCATCGAAAGCGACGATAAAAGCGAACTGACTTATTCGATGAATCCGCTACAGCAAATTAAAGCAGAGCGGGAAATTCGCGAACGCGGGTTGGAGATCGTTGGTATTTACCATACTCATCCAGCAACGGTGCCCTATCCTTCAAAAACCGACGTGGCCCGAGCGCACTGGGGAGATACCAACGACTTACTGTTCCCCGGTTATTCATATCTTATCGTCTCACTGCGCGAACCCACCTCGCCCGAGCCTCGTTCTTATTACATTAACGGACGCCGTATTCCTGAAGATATTGAAGAGGAAAGCGTGGTGATTGAATAGCCGCGAAAAGGCACAAAATTCACAAAATGGGGCTGTGGTTGGGAAGAATGCGATCATCTGACTAAACGGTTTACATGCGATGGAGATTTTGCGGCTTTGCGATGTAGTGCGTGAAACAAGTTTTGAGATCCACCGTTACCATCGCAGTGGTCATCTGGAAAAGGTTTATGAGAATGCTTTGGCACACCGGCTGGGCAAACTTGGTATATCGGTCCAGCAGCAACATTCACTTCCGGTGTACGACGAAGACGGAACATTACTTGGCGATTATTACGCCGATTTATACATTGAAGAATGTCTGGTAGTCGAACTAAAAGCTTGCCGGACATTATGCGACGAACACGTTGCACAAATCTTAGGTTATTTGAGAGCATCTCAAATAGAACATGGTTTGCTCATTAACTTTGGGGCACCTCATTTACAGGTTAAAAAGTATATTCTCTCAAAATAGTGAATTGACTTAATTTTGTGAATTTTGTGCCTTTTCGTGGCTATATTAACATGCGTGATTGCCTTTCTGAAGAAGTTCGATCTGGTTCTTTTAACGGACATCGTCCCCCGCCATTAGAGCGTATGGGAGTCGATGCTATTTCCATACTCGATTACATCGGCAACACGCCTCTCTTTCGGTTTTGTGGTTTAACGCGCGATTTTAAGTTCGCCAAAGTCTACGCCAAAGCCGAATATCTCAATCCTGGCGGCAGCGTAAAGGATCGTGCTGCGCTTTCGATGGTACTTACCGGTGAGCGTAGCGGCGCACTCACTGCCGGAAAAACCATTATCGATTCGACTTCAGGAAATACCGGTATCGCGTATGCAATGATCGGCGCGGCGCGTGGCTACAAAGTGAAGCTGGTCATGCCGGGCAACGTCTCGCCCGAACGTATCGCCATTGTCAAAATGTATGGGGCGGAGGTCGTATTATCCGATCCGTTGCAAGGCAGCGACGGTGCCATTTTATTGGCGCGAGATATCTACGATCAAGATCCCGGCATTTATTTCAAGCCCGATCAATACAATAACGAAGCCAACGTTTTAGCCCACTACAATGGCACCGGCCCCGAAATCTGGAGCCAGACCAGTGGCGAAATTACGCATTTCCTGGCAACTATCGGCACCAGCGGCACCTTGATGGGCACCAGCCGTTTCCTCAAGGAAAAGAATCCCGATATTTGCACGATAGCAGTGGAACCGGATAACCCGATGCACGGCATTGAAGGACTCAAGCATATGGCTTCTTCGATCAAGCCGGGAATTTACCACGAAGACAAGCACGACAAAAAGATTCCTGTGGCAACCGAAGATTCTTACGACATGCAGGAACGATTGGCCAAAGAAGAAGGCATTTTCGTGGGCTTTTCTGCCGGGGCTGCCGTTCATGCAGCGCTTGAACTGGCTAAAGAACTGGAAGCGAAAGAAGAAGAAGCGGTGATAGTCACCATCCTTTGCGATCGCGGCGACCGCTATCTTTCCTATTTCGTACAACCTTAAGAGAAGATTTAAAAGCAAAACAGCGGCTACTTCAATTTGAAGTAGCCGCTGTTTTTTCGCTTGTCAATGTGATTAAACCAATCCCACAAATTAACATCCTATCTCCGGTGATAGCTTCCCGGTCTCATCGCACGCAAAGCCTTCGGCTACGCAAACTTCGTCGCAAGCCTTCGCGATTTTTAAATTAGCCACAGATTGACACAGATTACACAGATGAGAGACGGAAGTCGTTTAAACGTTTTATCTCGTCATCAGTTGATAAAGGCCCATTACTGATCGTAAATTTAACCTTAATCCGTGTAATCTGTGTCAATCTGTGGCTAATTTATAAAATCGGTATTAAACGCTTTCAATTACATCGTGAGCTTTATCTTTCAGCTCGTCTTTCTTTTGCTCGGCTTTGTCCTGCACATCGGCCACTGCATCTTCGGCTTCTGCCTGCCAATCTTCCAGTGAATCTTCCGATTGGGCAATGAGATGACTGCCGCGTTCGCGAGCGTTATCTACGATATGAGTGCCGCGTTCTTTCAAATCGTGGGCGACATCGGAAAGCTGATCGCTCAGTCCACCGGCCTTATCTTTAAGCCTGCTGGCACTATCGGCTAAATCCTGACGAATATCTTCACCGCGCTTGGGAGTGAGTAGCATAGCTGCCGCTGCTCCCAATAAAGCGCCAGTCAGTAAACCTCGAACATAAACTCCACAATTCTGTCCCATCGATATTCTCCTTCAATTATATTTATTTTTTAGTGTGTCACTATGATAAATCTGCAAAGCTGATGCCCAACCCTCACAAAAATAAGGAATACGGTTTGCGTGCTTACTCACCCAGTGCCAGAATGTCGGCTGTTTTGCCAATAACAATTAAAAGCTCACCCGCCTGCAGGGGCGCGTAAGCATCGAAGGTCAAAACTTTTCCCTCCGGCGAGAGATGGCCTAGAATTTCCAGCTCCGGTTTTTTGGTTGCCGTCCAGGTATCGAGCGTGCAACCCTGGCGGCCTTTGGGCACACGCACCACAGCCAGTTCGACCTCCGAAGTAATTTGCATCCATTGTGCGAGATGGGGAGATTCGAGGCTTTCTGCCAAACGCACTCCGGCATCACGTTCTGGAAACACAACCTGCTCGACTCCTAAACGACGCAAAATCCGACCGTGATGTTCGCTGGACGCTTTCGCGACAATTCGTTTTGCACCAAGCTGTTGCAAATTTAAAACAATAAGAATGCCACTTTCAATGCTTTCACCACGAGAAACGATACACACATCGAAATCGGCAACTCCCACTGTCGATAAAGCATCCTCATCACCGGCATCCAGTTGCACGACGTGTTCAAGCACGTCTTGAGCGCCACGAATAACCGTCGAGTTTTTATCGACACCAACAACGTCCCAGCCTAATGCCACGAGTCGTCGTGCGGCCTCACTACCCGTTCGCCCTAAGCCGATGAACAGCGCACTGCGTCGATGATTCTTTCGCATGATATTTTTCACCATTTATTAGTTCGCAAAGTTGCCTCGCGTTATCCCAGGGCAATTTCTTCTTCCGGCAAGCGCCTCCG
>DAITOV010000133.1:7057-11805 GCA_036833945.1 Abditibacteriia bacterium | reverse complement strand
CAGCCTGATGCTGCTTCAGTTCTCTGGCACTTATATCGAAAGCATTCGCCATTCGGTCGATAACGGCAAAGTGCGCGTCGTTCTGGATTTGAGCCACCCCACCCGCGTCACAGCCCGCACCACGAGCAATGGGGTGTTACTGAAAATGGCGGCAGCGAGGCGCGCCGGTGTGCCCACCACCACCAGCATCGGCGATGTGACCGTGCCCAGCGTGGTCACGCAATCGGGTAGTTGGCAGGCCACCTCACAGGTCAAACTCAACTATCTGGTTCCCACTTCGTGGCACACGCTCAATAATCCACCGCGCATCGTTATCGACGTGCAAAAAGTCTTCGAGCAAAGCTCCAATGAAAACCTGGGGAATGGGCTGACCTTTACCAGAATCACGCGCGGCACCGACCGCGGGCCAGTGCGCCTTTTCGTTGCTAAAATCGACCCCAAACAGGGTTGGCGACTGCGTGTGGCTCCTGCTGGATACTCCGTTCTGCAACGCCACCGCACCTCTTACATCGCCTCGCGCAGTAAGGCACCATTGGCCATTAACGGTGGATTTTTCGCTTACGACGGAGCGGCCGTGGGGGCTGTGAAGGTCAATAACGAATGGATTCGCTTGCCCTGGAAAGGCCGCAGCGCCATTGCCTTCAAGAACAACGGTGCCGCTAAAATCGGTAATTTACAAGTTCAGGCTCGCGCTCAATTCTCCAATGGCTTGAGTCTGCCGATCCGCGATCTCAACGGCTGGCCAGACAAAAACAGCATCACGGCACTGACGCGCCGTTTTCAAACCTACTACACCCTCCGTCCCGGTGAAATGGCGGTGTTGGTGGAAAACGGCGTCGTTACCAGCACGCCTGGCGGCGGCGGATTTAACATTCCCGCTAATGGCTTCGCCCTGGTCGCCAACGGCGGTGCGCGCCCCGAACTCCAAAAAGCCTCTAAGGGTTTGCGGGCGAAGTTAACAATCTTCGCTCCCGGTTGGGATGAATACTCTTCCGCACTGGGCGGTGGCCCTCGACTTGTGAACGCCGGCAAAGCCGAAGTAAGCCAGGAAGGCTTTCGGCCAGACGTGATGCAGGGCTTAGGACCACGAACCGCCATCGGCCTTGATAGTGAAGGACGCTATATCGTCGTGGTCGTGGATGGGAGAAAGTCTAATTACTCCACCGGCCTCACTTTGTTGGAACTGGCCTACACCCTGCAGAAATTGGGCGCGGTGGATGCAGTGAACCTCGATGGTGGCGGTTCAACCGCCATGACTTTGCGTGGCAAGCTGGTCAATCGCCCCTCCGACGGTTCGGAGCGAAGTGTCTCGAATGCGCTGGTCGTCATGCGCTAACCCATCAACAAAAACAGCCGGGCAACTTTGAGTTACCCGGCTGTTTTTTATTTGTCTGACAGGATTCATCGCTGACCTAAATCCGGCTTCCAAAACACCGTGTCGGGATCACCATAAGTCACCTGCAAATCTTTCAAATAAATTTCCGGCCTGCGCACCGGCTGCACTTGCGTTCCGTAGAGCACTTTCGAACGTGCCGTCACTGCAAGCCGGGTCATTTTCAGCGGGTAATGCACGATGTAGTCGCCTGCCGTGCCATCGGGCTTCACGCAACGCCACTGGCTGGTATAGGGCCAGTGGTAGCCTTCACCCGGATAGTTGCCCGGCAGCGGGAATTGCAGATAATTCCAACCGGCGAAGTTAATCATGCTGCGCCCCCATACATCGTTAGCATTCCAGTCGCTCACGCCGGAGCGGTCGCTCTTGGCAGCGGCATCGCCCAGCCAGTCGCCCAGCCACGGGTTGAGCTTGCCTTTTTGCTCGGTGCCCAGGGAAACCCAACGCTGTCCGGCAGCATCTTCCAACTCGAAAACGATACGTCCCCAGCCACCGTTACCGTTGACTTGCAGACCGATGTGAGTTGGGTTGCCGGAGATTTCAACCGGATTCTTCAAGCGAAGCCGTATATAGTGAGGCAGCCACCATTGTTTGTCGTCGGTGGCAACGGGTTTTACCTCCAAGACACCGGAACGGCCTTCAAAAGACTCCACTTCGCGCACCTCAAATTCGCCCTGGCGGCGGGGCTGCATGAAGTTGAACGCTTCTAACTCACTATCTTTCCCTTCTTCAACTTCCCACTGCGCGGCATCGGCCAGTGAGGAAACGATAAAGTTCTCGGTGGCTGGAGCCGCGTTTTCAATGACGGTATCAGCCACGATCTGCAGCGGTTTTTGCGATTCGATAAAGACCGGCTCTGCCCGGGCGGGAATCACCAGGCGACCGTGCAAAGGCGAAAAGGTTTTGGTATTCGCCATCAGGTCGGTCACCACGAATTCATTTTGCGCTCCTAAGAACCGCACGTATCGCGCAACATTAGGCGTCCAGAGACAGGTGACAAACAGTCCGTTGGGCTTCTTGAACTCAAAGGCATAAACCGTAGTGGTGCCGGTGGGAACGATACGCATAAACTTGGCACCGTCCAACTGTTGGGTCATGGTAGCTACCGCGACAAACAGCGGTTTGGGGCTCACATCGGGCTGGGCAAACATCAAGCCGGTACCACCCCAGTTGCTGTGGTAATAGGAGTTACCCGGATCGGCAATGCCCTCGAAACGAATGACGGGGATTTTCCAGGCTAAAGAGTGCATCGCATTGCGCACCACGTAGCTGGCTTGCTGGCTCAAGGTGAGATTGCCCGGATTGCTGCTGGGATACATCACCTCATAACTCTGCACCAGTTTTTTATCGCCGTAGCCGTATTTATTGAGGATTTCACGCTGCATCCACATCGAAGCGTTATTGGCGACAAAATCCAAAGGCTGACTTTCCGGCAAGCGCTGGAAGCTCGCGGCTTCGTTGCCCAGGGCATCAAAGAGTTCTTTTGGTAATTTATGGCGCAAGAACTCTTCCATCAGATGCGGGTTACCGTTGCCAAGGTCGAATTGGATACCAGGAAAAGCCTTGCGCACTTTAGGCACAGTTTCGCGGATGATATCGACCATCTTATCGAACTTGGCCTTCTCTTCGGCATTCATTTCGTATTTGCGGCCCGTGAACAGGTCGGGAGTACGAGTGATATGATCGCCCGAAATGGCGTCTTCGTGGAAAAGCAGCCAGCGTTGCGGCGTCTCGCCGGTGGCCTTGATAGCCGCAATCTGATCGTCGAGCTTACTTAAGTCGGTTCTGGCATTAACCTTGGGGTCATTGCCCTTGATGATGCCATAGCGTTTGCGTTCTTCGGGCGTGAAATTGAACATGCCATAGCGCAGCCCGGCTTTCACGTAGAGCGATCCCACCACGTCGGCATTGTTGGGGGTGTAATGAGTGCCGCCGAAATCCCATACCCCGAACGGGCTCTGGGCACGATGGCTGCGCGTATCTTTGGGGAGCACGGCGAAAGTCGTCTTGCGCTCCAGCAGAATTTTCTTGTTCTCTTCGACCTGCACCGTGAGGTGGTAGTAGCCCTTGCGCGTTACAGGCAGCTTCAAATTGGTTTGAAACATCGGCAACTTGGCCACTGAAATTGCCGGAAATTCCGTCTCGTTGCCGTAATAATCAACCGCTTTGGCGCGAATCACCACGTCGCGCAAACGCCGCGCATCCATCTGGTCGAGGCGCAGGGAAAATTCCGGCGTTTGCGGCTGATTGAAGACATTGCCGATTTCACTCCCCTGCAACGATAACTTGAGCGGAGAGCGCTCGAAAGTCATGCCATAAATGCGCACTCCCGAAGGCAAACCGAGAGGACGGTATTGAAAACGAGCTGCATCCGGCTTGGTGACTGATAACCGAAGTTTCTTGGTAATTTCTACATCCAACATGCGATGATGACGAAAATCTTGCGCTAAGGCGGCATTGATGGGTAAACGCAACAGGAAAACACCCTGGTTGGGAGCAGGAAGTGCTTTGACGACGTAAGGGCCGTTCTTCTGGTTACGGCGCGGCACTTCAAACTCAAAATCGCGATAGGTAGTTTGCTTACCCGCATCTTTGATACCGATGCGAAAACTGAGAATGTTGGAATATTTGGGATCGTTCTCACATGACGCCAGCACGTAGATAGCGCTGTAGTCATCTACCGGCACCTGAACTATCGGCAGCGTATCGGTGGGTTCTTTGGGCTTGCCGTCGTAAACGGAATAGAACTTGAGCGGGTCTTCCTGCCAATCCGGCCACCCGGCGTTGTGTAGGAACAGGTTATTATTGGCCGCTTTGCTTGCCAGGTCGAACGGAATTTTATCGAAGGTAATTGCCTGTCCCGGAACCGACAGAGTACTGTGATCGTTCGCCAATGCGTTCAGGCTGACTGGAACGTAGGAGCTATCGGCTCCAACCGATTCGGGACGCTCGACCAACTGTGCCATTGCCGTCGTGCCGGTTGTAAGCAAACCAGCACATAACATGAATTTTGTGTAAGTCATAATGAATTCTTGTTGAGATACTTTCTTATCTGTAATACCTGAATGTCGAGGGAATTTTTTCAGAAAAAAACTCCTCTACCTCCATCTAAAAGACGCGATTGAACGTGTCTTTTTTCACAACTTTCTAAATAATTTACCGACGCCATGAGAATACGATAGGCAATGCTGCGGCTTGAGCTTCAGTAACGCCCCTATTACCCTGGGCCACGTATACGGCATCCACGGCTTCTTTCTTGAGCCATTTCACATGCCCATCCATATAGGCGTAATTCGCCCCTTCCAAATGCCGATCTCTATTCAGCCATCCAGCACTTGTATCGACTGCTCCAAAC
>DAITOV010000133.1:0-7047 GCA_036833945.1 Abditibacteriia bacterium | reverse complement strand
GGAGTTTGCAGAAGAACTGTAATGCGTTTCACCTAACAGGCATGTTAACGACGCGTTGGGGAAAAAATCAGCATTGACGGTCCCACCGCCATACTGTGAGTTATAAGGAATTGCGCACATCATGGGGCCAGCATTGCCATAACTGTTTCCGAAATCAACGGGGAAGCCATAATGAGACCCCCACGCCCCACCCGCAGAGCCACGATATGAAGGTGCACTGGGGCAAAAAAGAATTTGCTGGCTCTTAAAATAGGGCTGAATAGGATTGAACCGATTCCAGTCCGTCGTCTCCACGCCAAGTGAATTTGGGGTAGTTCGACCTACAATCTTGCCGTCATTGTCCATTGCATACTGGATAACCCCCAGCGTAATTTGCTTCATATTACTCATGCAACTCGAACGCCGCGCGTTTTCTCTGGCGCGCGCAAAGACAGGAAAAAGAATCGCCGCCAATATTGAAATAATCGCAATGACAACTAAAAGTTCGATTAAAGTAAAGCCGGCTTTCATTCTACATACGGATTTCTCTGCACGGAATTGGGGTCGCATCGAATCGCCTCCCGGAATAATAAATCTACACTCAATTATTCCCCGGCCATCAGGCTATATAACACTCTTTTTGGCCACCAGCCAATTGTATCGGCCAGAATTATTAGCGGCTGGAACGTTGGCGCTGGCGGAATTCTGTTGGCGAGATACCTTCTCGCTCTTGAAAGAGCACACGCATGCGATTGGGCTTAAGCCCCACCAGGCTTCCGATATGCCGCAACGCCAAATCAGTGCCGGTCAGAATTTTTTTAGCTTCATTAAAACGCCGGTCGGCGACATATTCGGCGAAGGTTTTTCCAGTCTGCAAACGAAACTGTTCGGTAAATGCCGTGCGTGATAGGCAGACATAATGCGACACCTTATCGATTGAGAGCGGCTCACGGAGATTATTCTGAATATAAGCTTGTGCCTGCTCAATGGAGTATCCCTTCCGCTCCGTTAAAGGCACGTCGCCTTCAGCATTGGTCGTGCCTGTGGTGATTACCGGTAATTCCTGCAACTCGCGATGTAGCAAGGCCATTGCAATGTTAAGCAGACTGTCACAAACGACACGACGATTGCTTTTTTCGATAGTCGCTTCCTTCACGAGCTGATCGAGATAAAAGGTCACTGCACTATACGGAATGGAACAGGTTTCTTCCGATTTATGCAATTCTCCCCTCACGTCCATTTTGCTTTCGCTGCGCCAGCAGATCAAACCACCGTGATAAGGCATTAGCTGGAGCAGTTCACAAAATCCTTGATGAGCCTGCGTAGTATCGAGGTAACCGACTTTGCCGTTGGCAAACGGCACCCCCGGCGGCAACAGAATGCCGTGTCCCGGTTTACAGTGCAGGATATAATCGGCCACGCGATAGGCCACCGGGCCACCCAAAACGAAACAAAGCTTGGGAGTGCGTGCCGAATGCAAGAAATCGGTGCGCCATTCGGCCTTCACCACCGATGCACCACCATACGGTCGCCCCGAATGAACCGGCACCGGGTGGCCGATTATCGGCTTATGAGTTGCGGTCATGCCCTCGGGCAGCGACAGTTCAGGTGCCCAGCATGCCGAGGCGGTAAAAATACGTGCGGTGCCCCAGCGAGTGCACCAAGGCATCACTGAATTTTCCAGTATCTGGGATATTTTCGACTGCTCGCCGGATATCGCCATAAGAGGAATTTATTGCCGAAGCACAAAACAATTATGCCGGTGGTGTGGCCGGTTCGGCCGCAGCCGGTGGTGCCGGAGGCGGCAGAGGATTGGGGGGTCGCGGCGTTGGAGTAGGTGTTGGGGTCGGGCTTACGGCTTTGATCTCAACACGCGCCCGCACCCGGCTGCCGTCTACGGCCTCTACTCCTGTAGGCAGCACCACGTTCTTGCGGCTAATCACGGTTCTGCTGGCACCATCGATATCCACGATAACGGGAATATTTTCGACGGAAGAAATCAACCGGCGCGGTCCCCGCACGGTAAGGCGCGGCGGCACTACATCGATTTCACCAATCTGGTGATCGCTGGCTGGCCTTCCAATTTGCTCGACGGTGATACCTACCGATTTCGTGACCTGTTTTTCACGCAGCCTGACTTCCAGGTCGACCATGGAAGGTTCAATCGGCACCGATGTTAAAACGTCGCCATCCACATCGACCGCTTCCAATGGCACATTCGATAATTTTAATGTTCCTGCCTTCAGTTCACCGCGAGGCGCACGCGCACGCACCCGCACCACGCGATCGAGCAATTGCGAAGGCCCAAACACCGTCGCGCTTTGCGTGCTGGATTTCAACTGTTCAATTTCCCAGTCGTCGCCCACGAAAAACTGCGGGCGAACGTTGAAACGCCGTTCCTCCGCGACATCGAGAACCACCGTCACTTCACTGGGCTTGGCTCCCAACACCTCGATATCCTCGAGTTCCATATCATTCTTGAGGGGAAGGGTTTGTTCGCCTTTGCGTGCAGCGGAATAATCTAAAGTGGCACGCAATACCGATGGCGGCAACAGCGGTGCATCGTCTACCGTCGCCAGCGGATTGGCTGGAGTAGGACCTTTGAGACTGCGCAGAGTTAACCGGGGGCCACGAAGCGTCACGGTGACGGTTTTAGGCAACTCTTTCTGGTTGAGCAAAACAAAACCACGGGGCGGCGCTGTGACCAACTGCACCTTGAATGTCGCATTCTCCCAGGGATTGACCTGACCGCGCACATGGCTCCAGAGTGCAATAGAAAGCACCAGTGCCGTGAGCTTGAGCGTCCAGTTGTTAGAAAAACGAGCGAACATTGATAATGGTTTTTGATCTTTGGTCTTTGATCTTTAAAGTGCTTACGGTTTTTTAATAGCGGCTTTGGCAGCCTTTAGAGTTCCAATAGTTGCGCCAGGAAGGCCAACGGCGGCTTTGCCGACTTTACCCACCGAACTGCCGACGGTGCGGGCGAACGGACGCAGACGGGTTGCACCTTCGCGACGCGCCAACAGTGAAAGCAGTTCATCGGCCAGAAGACGCGGCTGCAAAATCGAGTTCATGGTGCCGCCGACCGCCAGACTCACGTTGCCGGTTTCTTCGGAAACCACCACGATGATCGCATCGCTGTTTTCACTAAGGCCCAGAGCCGCGCGGTGGCGGGTGCCGACAGTGCGCGGTAAATCCTGTTCCTGGGTGAGCGGCAGGATACACGCCGCTGAAACAATCTGGTTTTTACGAATCAGCGCTGCGCCATCATGCAAAGGATTGCCGTGATAAAAGACGGCAATCAACAAGTCTTCCGAAATATCCGCATTCATCATGCGACCGGTAGCGGCAATGTCTTCCAAACCGGTTTCACGCTCGATGACCATGAGCGCACCTGTATTCTGGGCAGATAGCTTTTCGACGGCTTTAGTGATTTCGGTGACGGCGCGAGTCGATTCGCTCTGCCGCGCACTACGCCACTGCAACGTGAAAATATCGAAATAGCCGCGCCCGATTTGGTCGAGGGTGGCACGGATTTCCGGCTGGAAGAGAATCACCAGAATCACCGCCGAGGCAAAAATTACCTGGCCGATGATCCATTGCAACGTGTCCATACCCAGCCACTGCGCGCCCTTCATCACGACGAGCAACACTGCCAGGCCCTTCAAAAGCTGCATGGCCCGGGTGCCGCGCGACAGCGCCAGCAAATAATAGATGGCGATCGCCACCAGGGCGATGTCGAGCAACGCAATCACATCCAATTGCTTGAGGAGGTGAGCGAGTTGGCGATAAAATTCCGGTCGCGCTGCTTCGATCATGACTTTAATATGTCGTTATAAACACGTGGTACCCGTGCCGCGATACCGGTCAGCATTTCATAAGCGATAGTATCGGCTGTTGCTGCGACTTCTTCTACCGGCAAATGGATGCCGTTTTCATCGTAGCCCCACGCCGTGACGATTTGGCCTGGCGCGATGTTCGCTGAAATTTCCGTCACATCGACTAAAATTTGATCCATCGTCACACGACCCGCTACCCGGCAACGGGTTCCCTGAATCAATACCTCGCCCCGATTCGAAAGGCAACGCGGGTAACCATCGGCATAACCCAACGGTACTAACGCCAAAACCGAATCGCGCTCGGCCCGCCAGGTGCCACCATAAGAAACCGTTCGGCCTTTGGCGATGCGGCGCACATCGGTGATACGCGCTTGCAAGCTCATCACCGGAGCCAGCAACTCACCAAATTGACGATTATCAAACGGCGAAGCACCATAGAGCGACAAACCGCAACGAACGGCACTGTACCGCGCACGCGGAAAACGCAATGTAGCCGGACTGTTGGCGGCGTGTACCAAATACTCCGCAATCGTTATGCCACATTGCTTTAAAACTTGCTCGAAAGCACCGATTTGCTGCAGGGTATAGGCTTCGTCTGGTTCGTCGGCACTGGCAAAATGAGTGTAGACACCCTTAATAGTAATCGAGCGGAATTCCTGCAAGGCCTGCCACGTCGCCAGCGCATCTTCATGCCATACTCCGACGCGGCCCATACCGGTATCGAACTTCCAATGTGCATTGACTATTCTTTTTCGGGCAACCGCTGCTTTATCAAGAGCGCGAGCGACTTCGAGCGAATTAACCGTCACCGTTAAGTCGTGTTCCACGGCATATTCTGCCTGCGAAGGGAGGATAGCCGAAAGAGCCAGAATGGGCTTGGTAATACCGGCCTCGCGCAAAATGCACCCTTCATCCAGCCCGGCAACAGCAAAATGAAATGCTTCGTCCTGCAAAGCCTTAGCGGCTTGAATGGCTCCATGCCCATAGGCATCGGCTTTAATGACGGCAATTAACGGGGTGTTGGCCGTGCCGCGTAAAACACGTGCGTTAGCACGCAATGACGGCAGATGAATTTGCGCCCAGGTTGGTCGGGAAAAGGAAGAAGAAGAGGAAAACGCGGGCAAAGTCACAACTACTTTTGCAGGATTGCCGGAATACGCCTTCGATTATAACGCGATTGTGATTCTGTCACAATAAAAGTCGTGCTTGTGAGGCGGCGGCATGCGGCATATACTCCTATTCAATAGACATTTAAGGAGTACTTCCATGTTAGGACTTGGATCGCAGGAACTGATCATCGTCCTCATCATCGTCTTGATACTGTTCGGCGGCGCCAAGCTGCCCCAGATGATGAAGGGATTAGGCGAAGGAATGAAGGAATTCCGCAAAGCGACACGTGACGAGGACACGCCCGCTAACGAAAACACCAATAAGACCAGCCTCTAATTTTATAAAGCCCCGTGTACGTACCACCCGTCTTCCCAGAGCTTGTCCCGAATAATAACGACATTCTGGAGAATTTTCTCGAATGGAGGCGGCACTCGTTTCCGTTCTTCGAACGGAAAACCTTCCTGACGCACGCTTCGGTATCTCCCCTACCTGCGCATACCCGCCAGGCTCTTCAAGATTATGCCGCGCATCTGGCCGATTACGGTCAGTTCGATGCTTATAGCGATACCTATTATTTCCGCTGCAAAGAACGCATTGCGGCTTTGCTGTGCGAGAATAAAGCTCCCGCAACGCCACAGGAAATTGCGTTTGCCGGTTCCACTTCGCATGCTTTAGGGCTGGTCGCGACTTCCATCGACTGGAAAAGCGGTGAAAACTGCGTGGTGGCCGATGGCGACTTTCCGGCCAACGTCGTCACCTGGAAAAACCTGCAGCACACGCACGGTGTGGAGACTCGCCTCATCCCGTATCGTCCTCACATGGACTTGACGCTGGACGATATCAAGCCATTGGTGGATGAAAAAACACGTATTGTGAGTCTGGCAAGCTGCAATTTCTTGAGCGGCTGCCCGCTCGATCTCAAGGAAATCGGCACCTGGCTGCGTGAACGCGGAGTGCTGCTTTGCGTCGATGCCATTCAAACCCTGGGCGCTGTGCGATGCGATTTTTCAGAAGCCGATTTCGTCTGTGCCGATTCCCATAAGTGGTTGTTAGGCCCAAACGGCATTGCACTGCTCTGGACTCGTGGCGAGGTTCTCAAAACCCTCCGCCCCATGGTCTTTGGCTGGCTGGCCGGGCAAAATCGTGATAACTGGTTCTCGTACGACACCACGCCTATCGAAAGCGCCGAGCGTTTTGAACCGGGGGCGCGCAACTATTTAGGCATTGCTGCTTTCGATGCTTCGCTGGAAGTGCTCCACAACGCCGATTCGAATATCGTTGAAAATCGAGTCGTGCAATTGCGTCATTTTGCTGCGCAAAAACTCGCAGAGAAGGGGCTTCATGTTCTCTGGCAAGGAGATGCCGACGTTAAAACCGGTATCGTCTCCTTCCAGGCCGAAAGTGAAGCCGCTACCCTTCAACTCTACAAACGGCTGGACGAAAACTTCGCTCTTTCCCTGCGTAGCGATAAAGCCGGAAAATCGTGGATTCGGATTTCCTCACACTTCATGAATTGTGAAGAGGATATCAATGCTTTGGCGTCCGCATTATAAAGCCCCTCCAGCTTTTCTTTATCAGGACATCGCTACGGAAGAAGTCACGACTTCGCTTCTTCCGTTCTCCGCTTCGTTCTCACCAATACATCCCGATACGCCTGACGATCTTCGGCAGTGATTTCCTCATCATTTTCCAACTTGGTGCGTATCATCTCTAAAACTGCCTGTTCGTCGCGGTGTGCCCAGTAACGTTCTATCCGCTCAATCCAACCACCGATGACATAATCCGAAGCCGGTTCAGCCGCCTCGTCACTTAAAAGCAGTTCGGCAATCAGGCCGCCGGTTTCTTCGGACAACTTCTCGATAATTGCCACCGGATTGAAAACCGGCGCACTCCCTCCAGCCTCTTCCCGCTTCAATTCGCTTTGCAGCGTCGCCGCAATCTCGCGATGTGGAGCCTGGGTCCAGAATTGAGGGGGCAGGGTTTTAAGAATATGCGATTGCCAGGAGGGGCTGGAAAGCAGCACGCCCAACAACGCGCGCTCGGCTTTGAGCACGCCCGAACCGACATCGCTCACCGCTAATGCCAACATATTGCCGACATCATCTTCACTTTCCGGCGG
>DAITOV010000132.1:5247-11918 GCA_036833945.1 Abditibacteriia bacterium | reverse complement strand
TTCTAACTGACTGGACCAAAGAAAACCATACAAGGGGCGCATGGCAATGCGCCCGGGCTTTGCAGCCTCTTCAGCACAACGCGATGCGTGAACCCTCGTAGGGGCGCAGCATGCTGCGCCCTGTGCGTTATACATACATGACAATAATTGTGTTGACTGAAGAACCACGCGCGTAAGCAAGTGGCCGGGGCTTGTCTTCTTGTTTAGACCTGACCGTGCAACTCCGCAGCGTTTTGCTTCACCCCTTCCACTCGCTCACGCGCGTGGTTCTTCGGACTGGAACAATTTTGCGATTCCCACAGTCAATGCTCCAAACCATGAAACCAATCCTCAAAGGCTGCTTCACTTTTTCGCTCCTTGTTTTCATTCTGGCCGTGCTGCTTACGATAGGCTCTCTCTTCCATCGCGGCGAGGAACTCATCCACAATTCATTCTGGTTCCCTGATACGCCGACCTTCGATAGCGATTACCGCGTGGTGCCGTCGTGGGGCTATCCGCTGAGGGTGCTGATCGACCATCCCACTCTGGGCACGCAAAACAGTTTGGACAGGGCCGATAGCATTGAAGGCGGCCACCTCTTTTTGAACTTTATCTTCTGGTGGTTTATCGCGCTTGTTCCAGCCGCTGTGGTTTACGGCCTGTTGGCATGGAAGCGGAAAGGCTGGCAGCATACCTTTGGACTCTATTTGCGAACCCCGAGCGTGAGCGACGGGCACGGGCAATGAGCCTGGTGAAGCAAAGAAAACGTGCCCGTCGCTCACGCTCGGGGTTCGCAAATAAATGCACCCACCCTGCGTAAAAGTCAGGAAGGAATTTATTTTACAGACGGGTCAGGTATTAATTCTGTGTGGAATTTCCAGTTCCTTGAGCTTGGCAACGAAGCGATCGCGGAACTCCACCAAATATTTCCAACTGCCGCCCTCCGGAAATTCCGGACGATAGGAGAAAACGCAAAAGACCATTGTGCTTTCATCCCTGCAGTTGATCCTTATGTGCATCTGGTCGCTTCCTGTACCAATGAGGCTTACGTGTGGAATGCCAGTGAAGTTAACGGCTAAAAGAGCTTCAAGCAAATGCTCTCTCTTGGAGAATTCCGTATCCGTTTTCTCGATGCCGATGCGAAAGACATGTATCTCTTCTGTATTGTCTAACAGGCAGTTGTAGATCGCTTCTTTATGGGTTTCGTAGATTTCCAGAGGAAAAAAGACGGCAGGAAAAGTAAACACGGGCACTCACCTTATTTCATTCATGTCGGAGGTCACATTTGGGGAATCCTCAACCTTGCCCAACAAACCCGCCAATTTTTCGCGGGAAACCGCCAGCTCGTGCATGGGCGAGTAACCGTTTAGCTCTGCTTTGAGTGCGGGGTAGTGTTTCTTGAGTATCGACTCACACGCCACCCGTTCATGAGCGGTATCGGCCACCAAGCCCCGTACGAACCGGGCGGCATAGGGAGCAATATCTTCGTTGCGGCGCTTCAATTCACCGATCGCGGCTTGCCACAAGCGCCAATCGTTGCCGGTGAGTTGCGCGCTGAGTTCTTCACCTGGGCGCTCACGCCATCGGTTCGTATCTTTTCTGTATCCCCAAAGCAACGCCAGGCCAAAGAGCAGAGCGAGGAGATAGGAGCGTGTCAGGCTATAGGCGATGGCCATCATCGCTCCGATGAATATGGCGGGGAGTATGCGTTGCATTTTTTGGTTGCATCCTTGATGCTGCCATTAAGCTTTGTTCACCATACAGCGCAACCGCAACAACGCCCGCGTGGTATCGTGCTTTGGTTTTCCTCTGCCGCACTGCCCACACCGATATGTTCCAGCCTCGATTTGCCGATGCAAATGGCCCAGGCAAAACCACTCGCTGCAACCCTCGCAACGGCCGCCTTCGTGCGAGTTAAAATCGACATGGCATTGATGGCAATGGAAAGGGAGGATGCCCATGATTTATCCGTTCTATTTGATATTATAACGAGTATGTTTCAGAAATAATTGTCATTTGTCATTGTCAGCAGAAAGGAGGTACCACCCGCTCATGGAAGAAGATCGCATCACACTGTTTGGCCCTCTGGCCCCAGAGGAAAAAAACCTCCTCTGTTTTAGCATGAAGGGATGTGGGCGATTGGCTGCGGCATTCATAGTGTTTGGCCTCCTCTTGTGGTTATTTGGCAAATGGGATACGAACGAGCTGCTTACTGCGATAGTGATCACACTCCTCTTTTCCGTACTGGGTCCGTTGTTGTTCCTCTTCCAACTCCGTTTCCTGTGTGTGGTTATTCAATGGCTACGAGCGTTGCAAGGAAAATGAGGAACCTGGAATCATGAATCGCCCCCGCTACAAAACCCTCCTCCTCAACAGCACTCTTCTCATTCTGCTGGTGGTTTTGCCGTTACTGGTCATCGCCGCCATCCAGCGACCGGCGATAAACCGTCTACATTCCAACATACAAGCCCTGCGTCCGGGCATGTCGATCGGCCAGGTGCAACAGCAGATGGGGAGCAAGCCGAATTTTCGTTACGATACACCCGCTGCATTAAAGGCCGGACTGGAGCATATCCATCTCCAGCCGCCGCCCTCGCCGGAGAAGATGCGGGGAACGCTGCTCATCTACGCCTTTAAAAATGAAGGCAGTGATTTCGCCTATCTTTATTTCGATAGCTCCCACCGATTAGTAGAAATTACCACGCCCTGAGGAACCACGCGCGTGAGCGAGTGGACTGTTTTACCTTCTTGCCTATCCCCGGCATCTGCCTGCCCTGGTATTACACCTGCTCAGTCCACTTGCTCACGCGCGTGGTTCCTCAACGTCCGGTTGCCCCCTATCACCTACCGTTTCGGGCAGGCTTAACCGGTTAACTGCGTATCTTTCCATATAAATCCATAAAATTCCTAACTTTTTGTCGGAAATAAATTGAATCTTAGTTTTTTTTCGGTTACAATCAGCCCGCAATATCTGTAAAAGCACACCCTATTAACATATTTTATACAGGAGCCAAGAATGCCAGAGGACAGACAGTTACAGAAACGTCGTCAACGAATGCTCAAAACCGCCTATTTAACTGCGGTTTTGGCTGGTTGCACCATCAGCACCGCCAGCTACGCCCAGGTTACCAAGCAGTGGGACGGCAGCTCGGGCAGCGATTACAACACCAACAACAACTGGACGACTTCGGGTGAACCCGGCGTCAACGACCAGGCTGTCTTTGGCGATTTGAGCACTGCTCAGAACGTGGTTGAAATCACCGATGACAACGATATCGACCGCATCCAGTTCAGCGGCGGTGCCAACGCCCAGTCGTTCAACCTGCGCATCAACAACAACGACGACCTCGACATCCAGGGCACCAACACCTTCTCGGGCAGCACTCTGGGTGTGGACAACGCCTCGGGCTATACGCAGTCGTTCTCTTTGATGAACAGTAGCTCCCGCCTGCGTTTCTACAACAACAGCACCATCACCAACACCGGCACCGGCAGCCAGGTGCGCATCAATAACCTGGCCGGTGGCAACGTCTATTTCAACGACAGCTCCAGCGCCGGAGACGCCAACGTTTCCATCGTCAACGAAGGCAACAGCGACACCTACTTCGAGGACAACTCGAACGCCGGTTATGCCACCATCACCAACAACGATGGCGGTATCACCCACTTCCATGACGACTCCGACGCCTACAGCGCCAACATCATCAACAATGCCGGTGGCCGTACGCAGTTCGAAGACAGCTCCAGCGCCGACCGTGGCATGGATGATCAGCGCACCGTCATCACCAACCAGGGCACCAGCCAGTCTTTTGGCGACCGTGGCCAGACCACGTTCGAGGACGACTCCACCGCCGGTGAAGCCCGTATCATCAACAATGCCTACGGCCGCACCGTGTTTGAAGACGATTCCACCGCCGGTTACGCCCGCATTCGCAACAATACCGATGGCCGCACCTACTTCGAAGACGATTCCAATGCCGGTAACGCCCGCATCGTCAACGATGGTGGCGAAACTCGTTTCTACGGCGATTCCTCGGCTGCCAATGCCATCATCATCAACCGCGATGGCGGCTCCACCCTCTTCGACAACGATGGCAACTGGTGGAACACCACCACTGCCGGTAACGCCACCATCATCAACCAGGATGGCGGTACCACCATTTTCGATAACTGGGGCGATGTCAACACCGCGACCGTCATCAATCGCACCGGCGGCGAGTTAATCATCGACGATGCCGTTTCCATCGGCCATGTGCGTGGTTCGGGCAACGTGCTCTTGAACAATCGCCTGACGCTTGATTCCACCGGCACCGAGAACCCCTACCGCACCGACACCATCTCCGGCGTCATCAGCGGCAACGGCGGCCTCACCAAAGAAGGCGAAAACAGAGTCCGCCTCACCGGCAACAACACCTATCTCGGCGACACCTACGTCAACAACGGCGTGCTCGACCTGCGTGGCAGCATCACCTCCGACACCGAAATCAACAGCGGTGGCGAACTGCGTGGCAACGGCGTCATCTACGGCGACCTCACCAACGATGGTGGCGACCTGCGCCCCGGCACCGGCAACGGCTGGCGCCGTTATGACGATCTGGGCGTGACCGGCAATTTCATCTCGACCAATCCCGATTCGGTCTTTGTGAGCAACGTTCACCGCGACGACTATGGCCGCTCCAGCAACGTCCTGTATGTGGATGGCAACGCCCAGCTTGGCGGCCGGGTGCAGGTTCGAGTCGCGCAAGGCCCGGATACTATCTATCTCGTCAATAACCGCTTCACCCTGGTAGAGACCGCTGGCAACACTCTCACCGGCACTTTCAGCGGTGTGACCACAGAAACCGACCTCGATAACCCCTCCGACATTCCGGATTACCTCTCGCTCACCGAAGATGCCGCCAATGGCATCAACGGCGGTTTGAGCTACGAGCCTTATCGTGCCTCGATTCACTTACAGCGCAACACGCTGAACGACCTGATCGATGGCGTTAACCTGACCCCGAACCAGCGTGCAGCCTACAACTCGCTCAACGTTGCTGATTTCAGCGATATCGACGGCGACCAGGAAGATGTCATCAACGAATTCATCTACAATTCGTCCTATGTCGGTTCCGCAAAGGCTGCTTCGCTGGTGAGCGGCGATGCCCTGACCGCCTACCCGGTCGCCGCCCAGGGCGCTGCCAGCCGCTTCAACCAGCGTATCCTCTCGCAGGCCGCCAACGGCACCAAGCAGAATGAAGATTATGCCGCCGCCAACCGCACCTCGCGCCTGGTCTACAACGGCACCCGCTTCTCCTCGCTGCTGGCCCAGAGCGATGCCGCTGCCAAGAGCGAAGCGCAGGCTGTTGCTGCGGCCAAGCGTTCGAGCATCTGGGCGACCATCGCCCGTGCCAAGGAAGACACCGATTCCGACGGCAACGGCCCCGGCTTCGATGTCCGCGCCACCGAATACCAGGTCGGCTACAACCGTAACATCTCCGACCGCACCGTGGCCGGTATCTCCATTGGCAAGAGCGACGCCGACATCAATATCGACGACCGCTCGGCCAAGGGGGATCTCGACACCACCTCCATCGCTGCCTTCGTTCGTCATGACAACGACGATCTCTACTTCTCCGGCTTGCTCTCCTACAGCCGTCACAACATCGATTCGACCCGTGCCACCGGCCTGTTCACCACGGCCAACGGCGATTACGATGCCCGCACCATTGCGTTGTGGGGCGAAGTCGGTAAGAAGCTGGAGCGCGGCAGCCTGAAGATTGAGCCGCACATCAGCCTCAAGCTCTCCAACACCAAGCAGGACAGCTTCAGCGAAAGCGGTTTCGGCGGTTTGGACGTCAACTCCGAGAAGTACAACACCCGCCGTCTGGGCCTGGGCGTGCGCGTTGTCTCCAACAGCGCCACCTCCCGCTTCCGTCCCTACGGTTTTGTGGGCTACGAACGTGAATTCGGCGACGAACAGGCCGAACTCACCAGCAGCGCAGCCGGTTTGTCTTCGTTCAACGTGAAGGGTTCCACGTTGGGCAAGAACATCTGGGCCTTGCGTTTGGGCACCGACGCCCGTATCAACGACCGCTTCTCCGTGGTCGGCGAGATCGGCGCTTCGTGGCGCAAAAACCAGGATTCCCGCTACATCTATGGTGGCGTGAAGTACGGTTGGTAAGAAGAGCCGTTAGTCACAAAAAAGCCGCCCCCGGTTGGGGGCGGCTTTTTTGTTAACGGCAGGTGTAAGGTGGTAGGTGTCAGGTGTCAGGAGGTAACCGGGCGTTGAAGACCCACGCGCGTGAGCGAGTGGACGGGGTATGTCTTTTTACCAGGGCCAATGGATGTTTGGGATAAGCGTCATGCTTCTCCTCGTCCGGCTTGCTTACGCGCGCGGTTCTTCAATGGCAGGTAATCGGTGATGGGTTATAGGTCATAGGTGGCAACCCTGTGACCACCACGCCCGGTTACCTCCTGACACCTGACACCTGACACCTGCTGTTGGGTGAGGGGAATGGGCGTTTGAGTTTGGTTGGGAGTTGAGACAGGGTAAGACGTTTACCCCGCTACATTCTGCGTGCGAAGCCGAACTGTGGTCAGACAAAGGGTAAGAAGACAAACCCCGTCCACTTGCTCACGCGCGTGGTTCTTCAACGGCAGGTAATCGGTGATGGGTTATAGGTCATAGGTGGCAACCCTGTGACCACCAC
>DAITOV010000132.1:0-5147 GCA_036833945.1 Abditibacteriia bacterium | reverse complement strand
AACTGTGGTCAGACAAAGGGTAAGAAGACAAACCCCGTCCACTTGCTCACGCGCGCGGTTCCTCAACGGCAGGTGATGGGTTATGGGGCATAGGTGGCAACCCTGTGACCACCACGCCCGGTTACCTCCTGACACCTATCACCTACCACCTTACACCTGCCGTTAACAAAAAAGCCGCCCCCGGTTGGGGGCGGCTTTTTTGTGACTAACGGCTCTTCTTACCAACCATATTTCACGCCACCGTAGACGTAGCGGGAATCCTGGTTTTTGCGCCACGATGCGCCGATTTCGCCGACCACGGAGAAGCGGTCGCTGATGCGGGCATCGGTACCCAGGCGAAGTGCCCAGATGTTCTTGCCCAACGTGGAACCCTTCACGTTGAACGAAGACAAACCGGCTGCGCTGCTGGTGAGTTCGGCCTGTTCGTCGCCGAATTCACGCTCGTAGCCAACAAAGCCATAAGGACGGAACTTGGCAGTGGCGCTGTTGGTGACGACGCGCACGCCCAATCCCAAACGGCGGGTGTTGTATTTCTCGGAGTTCACGTCCAATCCGCCAAAGCCACTCTCGCTAAAGGCATCCTGCTTGGTGTTGGAGAGCTTGAGGCTGATGTGCGGCTCGATACCCAGGCTGCCACGTTCCAGCTTCTTACCGACTTCGCCCCACAAACCAATGGTGCGGGCATCGTAATCGCCGTTGGCCGTGGTGAACAGGCCGGTGGCACGGGTCGAATCGATGTTGTGGCGGCTGTAGGAGAGCAAGCCGGAGAAGTACAGGTCGTCGTTATCGTGACGGAAGTAAGCCGCGATGGAGGTGGTGTCGAGATCACCCTTGGCGCTGCGGTCGTCGATATTGATATCGGCGTCGCTCTTACCGATGGAGATACCGGCCACGGTGCGGTCGGAAATCTTGCGGTTGTAACCGACCTGGTACTCGGTGGCGCGGGTGTCGAAACCGGGGCCGTTGCCGTCAGAATCGGTGTCTTCCTTGGCACGGGCGATGGTGGCCCAGATGCTCGAACGACGGGCCGCAGCAGCGGCAGCGGCGTCATTGCGGGCAGCGCCATCGCTCTGGGCCAACAGCGAGGAGTAACGGCTGCCGTTGTAGACCATGCGCGGGGCACGGTTGGCGGCATACTCTTCTGCATCCGGCTTAATGCCATTGGCAGCCTGCGAGAGGATACGCTGGTTGAAGCGGCTGGCAGCGCCCTGGGCGGCCACCGGGAAGGCGGTGAGGGCATCGCCGCTCAGCAGCGAGGAGGCTTGAGCCGAACCGATAACGCTGGAATCGTAGATGAAGCTGTTGATCAGGTTTTCCTGGTCATCGCTCAGGTCGTTGAAATCGGCGTTGTTGAGCGAGTTGAAGGCAGAGCGCTGGTTGCGGGTCAGGTCGGTGCCGTCTACCAGGTCGTCTAAGGTGTTGCGGCGCAGGTTCAAATAAGCGCCGTAGGTCTCGTAGCTCAAGCCATCGACGATACCGCCTTCGTTGACGAGGGAGAGGTAGTCGGGAATATCGGAGTTGGCATCGTTGACACCGGTAAAGGTGCCGTTGACGGTGAGGCCGGTCACCAGGGTGAACTGGTTATTCACGTAGTAGAGCGTGCCGGGGCGCTGATCGACCTGCACTTCCACTTCGCCGCCAAGAGTGGCAACACCGGCAACATCGTTGATTCCAATGTAATTGCTGGCGTGGCTGGTCGGGGTGTTGCTGACGCGGGCCACGAAGGTTGAACCGGCGTTGGAAGTGAAGTTATCTACCAACAAGGGAGCATAACGGTTGCCCAGGGCATCGCCTGCATCCAGGCGACCACCGTTGTTGGTGAGGTCGCCATCAATGATACCGGTACCGCGCAACTCGCCGCCGGCGTTGATGGTGAAATCCGACACGCTGGCGGGGGTGCTGACGCCAGGCTCGGTGCCTTCACCGATGATGCTCAGCACACCGTTGTTGATGGTGGTGGGGCCGAGGTAGGTGTTGTTACCGGTGAGGCGAACGATGTTTTCGCCTTCCTTGATGAGGCCGCCGTTGCCGGTGATGACGCCGGAGATGATGTCATTGCGGTTCGGGTCGTCGGTGCCGGTGGAATCGAGGGTAAGGCTGGTGCCGTTGATGTAAACGTAACCGCTGCCACGTACGTGTCCCAGTGTGAGGGTGGCGGGGTTAACGAAGAGCGCACTGTATTCGCCGCGGTTGATAACGGTGGCAGTGCCTCCCTGCGAGGTATCCATGAAGACGGTGGAACCCTCGTTATTGTTGATGATGGTGGCATTACCGGCACTCGAACTGTCGTTGAAATTGGTCGTGCCGTTGGCGTTGTTGATAATGAACGCATCGCCCGCCGTGGAGTTATCGTTAAAGTTGGTCACACCGTAGAGAACGCCCGAGCCATTGTTGCGAATGAATGCAGTGCCGGCGGTGGAGTAATCGTTAAAGTCGGTGGTGCCGTCCGTATTATTGGTAATACGAGCGTCGCCAGCGGAAGAGAAGACGGTGTTGGAATCACCGTTGAACTCGGTACGGCCACCGGCGTTGTTGGTGATGCGGGCTTCTTCGGCTGTGGAACCGTTGTTGAATATGGTCCGGCCATCGGCGTCGTTGGTGATGCGCGCATAACCGGCGCTGGCAGTGTCGCTGAACTCGGTTACACCGAAGCTGCCACCGGTGCCGCTGTTGGTGATGTTGGTGCGGGTATTGTCCACGCCACGGTCGGCGCTGGAGGTGTCTTCAAACTCGGTGCGGCCACCGGCGTTGTTGACGATGGTGGCGCTGTAGGCATCGGAGTTGCCGTGGAAGTGGGTGGTGCCGTCATCGTTGTTGGTGATGTTGGCATAACCGGCGTTGGCGTTGTCGTCGAAAGTGGTGTCGCTGTCGTTTTCATTGGTGATGAAAACGTTAGCGTCGCCGGCGCTGGAAGTGTCGTTAAAGTTGACGTTGCCACCGGCCAGGTTGTTGATGCGTACCTGGCTGCCTTCACCGGTGTTGGTGATGGTGCTGCCGTTGTTGAAATTCAGGCTGGTGAGGCCGTTCATGAGCGAGAACGACTGGGTGTAGCCCGAAGCGTTTTCTACGCCATAGGTGGTGCCGCCAAACGTGCTGTTGCCGTTGATGGTCAGCGAACCCACACCGATGAGGGGCATACGCACGTTGAACGACTGGGCGTTGGCCCCACCGCTAAAGTAGATACGATCGACGTTGTTGGGAAGACTCACGTCAACCACGTTCTGGCTGGTGCTGATGCTGCCGAAAACGGCCTGATCGTTACCATCGGGGAAGTTATTTCCCGTCCAGCTCAAGGGGTTGTTGTAGTTATTGGGGAGGCCGGGGCCATCGCCCTGCCACTCCCGGGTGTCTTGCGCGTAGCTGGCCGTGCTGATGGTGCAACCGGCTAAAACAGCCGCTAAGTAAGCGGTTTTAACCAGTTGGCGACGGCGCTTTTCTAACTGCCTGTCGTTTGGCATTCAATCTCCTAAATCTAAAAGTGCTCTCAAGTCACAACGACTTAACGGCAATTTTAACCGAGGAATTTTGTCCTGGCAATAAATTAATTGAGAATTGCCGGTTGCGATGTGGAATGCGGCAGGTTATAGGTGATGGGTTATAGGTTATAGGAGGCAACCGGGCGTTGAGGAACCGCGCGCGTTAGCAAGCCGGGTGGGGCTTGGCCTTTTGCTTATCCCGGCCTTTGCTTCGTCAGCGTAATGTTTCTCTCCACCCGGCTCGCTCATGCGCGCGGTTCTTCAGGCAACCCCATAATCCGGTTGCCTCCTATCACCTGCCGTTACGTAGGCACTTCAATGAGATGCCCCAACGAAAGCGGGTTGCGTTTTTGTTCTTCAGCTTCGCGGCGGTCGATGACGGCGACTTCGCGCACTTCGGTGGCGGCGGCGCGCAGGCGTTCGGCCAGCGAGCGCACGCAGTCTTGCATGGCGGTGGTGCCGCCTGTCAGGTTGACGACGTTCTTTTCACCTGCCGAAGAGCAGAGCAGGCGTGCCAGTGTGCGGCCTTCCTTGAAACCGGCCAGGGGGTCGTCTAACATGTGGGTTTCCACCTCGAAATTCGAGTGGTAGAACCGCGCGGCGTCGGTCGCCGAATGCAAATTGCCGATGGCTTGCGCGCTGGTCACCACTACCACGCGTGAAGGACGTACCAGCAAAATAGCCGAATAAAGCACTCCGTAGTTCAAACCCAACGGAGAAAATAAAACCGTCATTCCCAAAATTCTGTTCCTTCGATGAAAGCTATTGTGAGGGTAGTGGTGAAGTATGTGAAACCGCGCACGAACTCACTCTCTATTATCCCACAAAATCGCCTCTTATAAACGTATATCTGGAAACAATGGCTCCACCATTTTGGTCTTTGATCTTGGGGCTTTGGTCTTGGGAACATTAACCACAGATGAACACAGATAAGCACAGATGGTTCGGTGAAGTATAGAGTTTAAGCTATTCACTTCAAGTTTCACGTTCAAAGACCAAAGACCCAAGATCAAAGACCACCTCCTTTATATCCGCAACAACCCCAGGAGTAACCCGCCATTAATACGCCAGGCCGAAGCGCGTTTTTCCAGTTCGGTGCGAATTTGCGAAGCGATGCTCTGCACTTTGGTGCGCTGGGTGGGGGTGAGCACGGCAGAAACCGAAGTGCCGGTTTCATTGACCAGGTTAAGGAGCTGCTGGCGGCGCTGGGTGCGTGAGAGCGAAGGGTCGGCGACCACGGCGATCACGCGCACGTGGGCCTCACCGGCAATCGAGCGCAGGCTGGTTTGCTGCGCGGAAGTCAGCTCCACGTCGCGGCCGATGCGGCCGACAAGGCTCATGACCTGGCCTTCCAGTTGGTTGCGCAAGTTGTTGATTTTGGTTTTCTGCGTGGAGTTCAGCACCGCATCGGCATCGGCAGCCGCCGAAACGCGGATGGTGCGCAAACGCGCGCGCTTGGCCTGGGTATCGAGCGATTTGTTGCCCAGGGCACTTTGCACTTCGGGAACGTATTTCACCGCGATGGAACGCAAATCTTCCAACTGGCCGGCGCTGAGGTTGAGGTTTTTAATCGCCGCTACCGTCTGGTCGGCAATGCGCCCGGCCTGCGCTCCGTAAGAGAGGTCGGCGGGTTGGGCATAAGCGGGCTTAGCGGGCAGCAGCGAGGGCACG
>DAITOV010000131.1:0-11922 GCA_036833945.1 Abditibacteriia bacterium | reverse complement strand
GTTCTTTAATGATGCCGGTCATGGTTGCCTTATCGGCTTTGGCTCCCGACATGGCCTGGGCCACGGTTTGGGCCGGGTCTTTACCGCCAATACGAGGGGCAAGGAAGAGGAGGGCGAAAGTGACCAGACTCACGCCCCACAGTGTTAGCAATCCCCAGCCCAGTCGTTTAAGAAGAAAAATAATCATCTTATTATTTGTTCACACCGACATATTCATAGCGCGCCGACCACATTTGATGCAATTTATATCCTTCAATCCACGGCTGGGTAACGACATAACGTTCGGTGTGAGCCAGAGGAACCCAGGGAGCATCGTTTACGATTTGTTGTTCGATTTGTTGATAGGTTTTCAAACGGTGCGGACGATTTAAATCGATTGCAGCCGCATTCAAGAGCCGGTCGACTTCAGGATTAGAATAAAAGGCCCGGTTCAGGCTGGCGTTTTCGGTAATGGCCTTGGAATTGAACATCACATCCAGAAAGTTGGAAGGATCGGGATAATCTTGCAGCCAGCCGTTAATCGACATGGGAATGGCTTTGCGCCGTCCCGCCATGGTTTTGGCCTCGGCAAAAGTGACGCTCTTGAGGTTGATTTCCATTCCGATTTTCTTGAGGTCTTCCTGAATGGTTTGGGCGGCTTTGGGGTACCAAACCGTGCTGGCATACCAGAGAGTGATCGGCTTTTGGGGGTCGTTTTTGTAATTGGCTTCTTGCAGCAGTTTGCGGGCTGCTTCAGGGTTATAGGAATAGCCTTTCAGGTTTGGATTGTAGCCCGGCATGCCCGGAGGCAAAACACCGCGAGCCGCTACCACGCGGCCCGACTGGGTGGCCACGATGCGGGATTTATCAATCGCCATGTTGACGGCTTTACGCACTCGCACATCGTTGAACGGGGGGAACTCGGTGTTCATACACAGGTAACGCACGTCCATCATCGGCGCGTGGATGATGCGATTCTTCCATTTTTTGTCGCGCATCAGGCGCAGGTAATCGGGTGCCGAAGCCTCTTCCATCACGTAGACATCGACATCGCCGACTTCAAAGCGCATCATGTGCAGCAGGTCGCCGCCACCGATTTGCAGTTCAATCCCCTTGGCTTTGGGTAGGCTTTTATCGTAGTAATGCGGGTTTTTTTCGAGCTTGAGGTAGCTGTCGTGAATCCAACTGCCGGGCTGCATCCGAAACGGACCGCAACCGTTGGGATTTTCCGAGAATTCCTTTTGATTTGCCTTCAGTTTTTCTATCCAATCCCGGGGCACGGCCGAGGCGAACGGCAGAGCCAGCCAGTTGAGAAAAGTCATATCGGGGCGGGTAAGAGTGAACGAAATCTCGTTATCTCCGCTTACCTTAATTCCCCGAATCGGCAGGGTGCTTTTAGGGTCTTTCTCGCGGGCCTGGCTAAATTCCTCGCCGCCATCGATAATTTGAAAGGGGCTGAGGCCATCCGAACCCGTTGCCGGGTCGAGCACGCGTTCGAGGGCGTAGCGGAAATCCCCGGCCACCACACGCCGGCCGGGCGATTTTCCGTCCTTATCGTAATGAAAAAAGACGTCGTCGCGGAGTTTGAACTGGAATGTCTTGCCGTCGGGCGAGACGGTAAAACTTTTGGCTACCGCCGGGACGAGGTTGGCATTGTCATCGTAATCGACCAGCCCGCGATAGAGCACGCGAGTGGTGGAGAGAGAGGTGGTGTCGTAGGCACGTGCCGGGTCGAGAGTGGAAGGGTCGGTGCCGGTAGCCAGGCGCAGCACTCCGGGTTCGCGCGGCTGGCGCGCACAGCCGGAGAGAAGCAGGCTGCCAACGAGTCCGATAGTGAGGAGAGTCAAACGAGAAAAGACGCGCATTGCGAAGAGTATAACGATTCCCTGTATTTTTCTTGAGCTTATCCCACGAAGCCTTTTTGTCCGAAGCTCAACGATACAATTGCAGCAAGAAGTAACCAACAAATCATAAATATCATACGGAGTCGCGGTGAAGAAAACCACGAAGCCTCGATCGCCAAAAGCTGAACGTAGGGGAACATGGTCGAAAGGTAGCGGGCTGAGGGCAAGGTATGAGGAACGATACTGTGTCCCAGGGTTAAATGCATCAGCATCAGCCCCACCATCATTATCAGGTAGGAGAAACGGAGCCGGTGGCGATATACCAGTAGGAAGACTGAAATCGTCGCGGATAAATGGAGCCAGAGGAAAATATTAAAGCCGTTGAAGAGAGCCTTGATATCCAGCCAGATCGGCATCCACGGCCACATGAGGGCGCGGTAGTATTCGGTTTGGCTCACGACACCGCTAAACAGTTTGCCGGCTTGCCAGGAGGCATAGCCCTGGGCGAATGTTAAAGCCACTAACGGTGCAAAGACTGCGAGGAGCGCCCATAGAGGTGCCTTGTCATGGGAGTCTTCTGTTTTGCGGGCCTGCCACCATTCGTATGCCAGCGCCAAAAAAATCAGTGGCCCCAGGTTGCGGGTTAGCGAGGCCAACGTTGCCCAGACAGCGACCCAGCCCCATTGTTTGTTGCGCACACACCAGAAGCAAGATACGAAGAACAACAGAAAAAGTGCATCCGTGTAAACGGCGCTGAAATAGGCGGAGGTGGGGAAAAACGCCAGTAACCAAATGCTCCAATCGGCAACTTTTTGAGAATATTCCTGCCCGGTGAGGCGATGGAACACAATCAACGCGCCCAGAAAAGCAAGGTTGGAAATAACCACGCCCCAGGCCGCCATCAAAAGCACATCCTGCCCCGCTAATTTGAGCAGGAACGGGTAAAGCGGAAAGAAGACCGCGTTTTTGGCATTGTAGCCGTGCAGTGCGATATCGAGAAAATGCTGTGAATCGAATGTCGTCCAGGGATTGAGCCACCAATTTTTCACACCTTCCCAGCCGCCGGGAACGGGCGAGAGATAGGGATGTTGCATATGCCCGAGGTAAACGAACAGGGCTGTCCAGATGCGAGACAGAAAAAAGGCGAGAAGTGGTAATCGATATCGGCCTGCGAATGAGGAGACAGGTTTTTGGGGAGTGGAGGGCGGAATGTTATCGCTCATTATCGCAATGAAGTCGTCAGCCTAAAAATTGTTTTTCGCCAAAGAGATAGGCACTCAGGGCAGTGAGGCATAAGTAAATGAGAATGACCAAAAAACGCCGCAACGGCGGCCAGGAAAAGCGCGCTATTTCCAGGCTCAAGGGCTGAAGAAAAGGAACGGACGTTGCCAGAAGGCGGAGTGAAGTTTGGGTGCGCGGGATGGAGTAGTGGCTGTAGGTGAGTTGCATCAGCATCAAGCCCAGCAGCATGACCGAATAGGAGATGGGTTGGCGTTTGCGATATTTCCAAAAAAGCACGAGTGCGAGTATCGTTGTGCCGAGGTTGAGCAGGGTAACGAAAATAAACGTGCGCTCGGTTATTAAATCCCAGAAATCCAATAAAATTGGTAGCCAGGGCCAGGTAAGGGCGCGGTAGTATTCTTGATGAGAGGTGACACTTTGTGTCGCATCGCCCACCTGGCGGGTGATGATAAGCTGAGCCGCCATCAAGCCAATGAGTGGAGCGGTTATCGCCAAAATTTGCGGCACTGAGGGGAGAGCGAGCTTTTCTTCTCTCAGGCGCTTGGCCTGGAAAAACTCATAGCCATATTGAATAAGGAACCCGGCAAAGAGCAACAAACCTGCACTGCGCGTAAAGGCGGCTAAAAATCCCCAGCATGCAGCGAAAAACCATTTCTTTTGCTGCATGCCCCACAAGGCAGCGATAAAACAGAGGAAAAAAACCGATTCCGTATAGACGGCGCTAAAGTAAGGAACTGCTGGAAAGAACGCCGTCAGCCAGGTGACGATACGTGCCGTGCGCAGATCGTATTGCGATTGCGTCAATCGAAACAGGAGAAAGAGCGCGGCTAAAAATGCCAGGTTGGAGAGGACGATACCCCATACCGTCAACGTTATGGGGTCGTTTCCGGCTAAGCGCAACAGCAGCGAATAAAACGGGAAAAAAGGTGCGGTTTGGGTGGTGTAGCCATGCAGGGCGATGTCGAGAAAATGTTTCGAATCGTAAGTCGTCCAGGGATTGAGCCACCAATTGGGAACGCCTTCCCAGCCTCCGGGAATGGGTTTTAAATAGGGATTTTGGCAATGGCCCAGATAAACGAAGGCCGCCACCCACAAACGGGAAAGCAAAAAAGCCAGTAATGGTATGAGTAGGGTATAACGGGTGGCAAGCGCTTTCATGTGTGGCCAAAACGCCTTAGCGTTTGGTCTCCAGCGTCTCTTCCAAAGCGCGGCCCAGAAGGTTAAAACCGGTAATCGCTAAAACCGCCACCGTCGCCGGAGCGAGTAGCATCCACGGGGCCGAGAGCATGAACGGCTGGCCCTCAAAGATGATGCCGCCCAGCGACGGCTCACTCGGCTCGATGCCCTGGCCCAGATAAGAAAGCCCCGATTCCAGCAGAATGTTGTGTGCCGTGGCGAGAGTGGCCAGCACCAGCACGTTGGGCAAAACGTTGGGGAGCAGATGGGTAAAGAGAATGCGGGCGTTCGAGCAGCCCAGCGCACGTGCCGCTTCGACAAATTCACGTTCGCGCAGCGCCAGCACTTGTCCGCGAACCGCACGCGCAATGCCTGTCCAGGTGACTAAACCGATGGCTAACAAAAGCTTCCACAAGCGGAGTTGAGGGGTATCGCCCGGCAGGAGAACGAACAAGGAAATCGCCAGCAGCACGGTGGGCAGGCTCATCACGGTTTCGGTAATGCGGGTGAGCAGCACATCGACCCAGCCGCCGAAGTAGCCGCTGAGCAGGCCGATGAGAGTACCGATGGAGATGGATGTCAGCATGGCATAGAATGCCACGCGCAGTGAAATGCGGGTGCCGTACAGTACGCGTGTCCATACGTCGCGTCCCAGTGAATCGGCTCCCAGCAGAAAGCCGTTGCCGGGCGGGTGGGGTTCGCCTACGGCATTGACGCCATTTTGCAGAATCTCCTTGGGATCGTGGGGTGAAATTTTCGAGGCGAAAACAGCCGCCAGCACCAGGAGAAGAATGATGGCAAAACCGACTTGCGCCAGCCGGTGACGGATGAGCCGCTGAAAGAAAGTGCGTTGCGCCTGCGGTGAGATGGCGATAGGCAAGGCGCTCGTTTCGGCAGCGAATTCGGAAGGCGCAAGAGACATAATAAGGAAAGGTATGGAAAATCTGGCTGCGACTATTTTAGCGGTTTAAAGAGGCCGATTCAAATTATTGCACTTCGTGGGCGTGGGGCATCCCGGCTTGCGCGCCCGGACGCGTTACTGCAAGAGCCGACGCTTGCACCGCCCATTGGGCGGCCTCATCGAAACTTTTGCCAGCCGCCAGTCCGGCTGCCAGATAGCCGTTGAAACAATCGCCCGCGCCTACGGTATCGAGAGCTTTCACTTTCGGAGCTTTTATTGTGCGACAGCCATTTTCGTCGCATAGGAGTGCGCCCCTGGCCCCCAGCGTGATAATTACTTTTTTAATGCCGCGTTTTTGCAGAGCTTGGGCCGCGCGTTCGGGATCGCTTTCACCGGTCAAGAATTCGGCTTCCGTTTCGTTGGGAGTGATAACATCGACCAGCTTGAGCAGCTTTGTTGGAAGTTTCCGGGCCGGGGCGGGGTTGAGGAGGAACAGAGCTTGGTTTTCGCGTGCCATCTCGGCAGTCGTCTGGACGGCTTCCAGCGGCACTTCGAGCTGTGCCATCACCACGGCGGCGCGCTTGAAGTGAGCGGCAGCGGCTTGCACGTCGGTGGCGTCCAGCGTATCGTTGGCCGATTGCGCCACACCGATGATGTTGTCGTTGTTCTTACCGCCAATCAATATCAGGGCAATGCCGCTGGTATGGCCGGGACGCGCCTTGAAGTGGGTGGTGGTAATACCCTCTGTCTGCAACCCGCGTTTGGCGGTGCGCCCGTAATCGTCGTTGCCGTGTGCGCCGATGAAAGCGACCCCGGCTCCGGCACGTGCAGCCGCGACCGCCTGGTTGGCTCCTTTCCCGCCCGCGAAGGTTTGAAATTGCCCGCCCAACACGGTTTCACCGGCACGTGGCAGATGTTTGCAATTCAAGACTAAATCGGTATTGGAACTCCCGACCACGACAACGAGACCCGCAGCCTGTTTTTTCATAATGGCAATTGTAACTGCAAAGTGAGAGGAGGGTAGTAGCGCGCCATCGCAAGCCGTCATAAAATAATCGCGCGTCTCTATGTCTAATACTCCTGCACCTCGTTCTACTCAAATCTCAACCGCTATGACGGTCGGGAAGGCATCGCTTCTTTTAGCCGGTATGATCGCGCTTTCGCGCATCGCCGGGTTTGGGCGCTTGGTACTCACCGCTTACCTCTACGGTGTCAGCCCCTCTACGGATGCCTATAATGCAGCGTTCAATATTCCCGATGCCATCAATATTCTCATCGCGGGCGGCGCGCTTGCCACCGGCTTTGTTCCGGTATTTACCAACTATTTAGCCAAGGGCGATGAAGAAGGCGCGCGTCGCACCTTTCGCGCCATGCTTACCTTGTTGGGGGTCGGGGCTGGTGTGTTGACGGCAATTCTGTTTGCGCTCACCTACACGCCTTACGGTCGTGTTCTGGCTCCTGCGGATGTGGGGCCGGAAGTCATTGAGCTTTATCTGCACACCTTGCGGATTTTGCTGTTTGCGCAGTTCATCTTCATCATAGGTGGTTTGTTTACCGGTGTCCTCAACGCTTTGCGGCTCTTCTGGTATCCGGCGTTACAACCGGTGATTTTCAATGTGGGAATCATCGTTTTTGGAATTGCACTTCCAAAAATGTTCGGCATGGGTATCGAAAGCCAGGCCTGGGGCGCGCTGGCCGGGGCGATTATCGGTTCGGTGTTCATCCAGATTCCGGCGCTCAAGCGCAACGGGCTTTCCCTCAAACCATTGTGGGATTTGAAGGATGCCGGGGTGCGCCAGGTGATGGGTTCGCTGTTGCCGATTGTGTTCGGCCTTTCCAGCGGTCAACTCATCGCTTTGATTTTGCCTAAGTTCTTTGCTAATAAAATGGGTGATGGCGGCATCACGCTGCTTGATAATGCCAACCGCTTGATGCAGGTGCCGTTGGCCGTGCTGGCGTCCGGTCCGGCGATTGCGCTTTATCCGACATTATCGCTTCTCTATGCCGAAGGCAAAATCGAGGAGTTCCGCGCGCAGATTTCACTGGCGATTCGCCGCACCATTATTCTCATGCTGTGGGCAACCGCAATGCTGATGGCGCTACGCGTGCCCACGGTTCGCCTCCTGTTGGAGCATGGCGCGTTCAACGCGCAAAACACCCAGTTCACCGCGCAGGTTTTACTGTGTTACGCGGCTGGCTTAATTGGCCTGGGCGCGCAGCAGTTCTTAGCGCGCGGCTTTTATGCGGCAGGCGATACCCGCACACCGGTGACGACAGGTATTGCCGCAATGCTGCTCTTTGGCTTGTTGGGGTTGTTTTCTTCGGGTAACTCGGCTGCCAGCTTCCTGGCTTTTGCGGCGACTGTGGCCCTGCTGCTCCTTGCTGTTTTGATGGGCGTGGGGCTGAGCAGGAAGTTGCAGGGTTGGGATGACGGCGCGACGGTGGCTGTATTCACCAAAGGCGTTCTGGCAGCGGCGCTGGCTTACTTCGTGACCTGGTATTTCCAACTATGGTTGGGCGGGATGTTGAGTGGTTTCGAAACCCCCGAAACATTTGGCGCATTGAAGTTTGCAGCGCGTATCGCTGTGGTATGCGGCGGCGGCCTGCTTGGCACGATAGTGTTTGTATTAGTTGCCGGGGCATTTGGCGTAGACGAGATGGGGCCGCTTTCGAAGTTGGCACGCAAAATCTTGCCGAAATCCGGCAAGTAGAAAGAATACAGGAAACAGGGAGGCAACCGGGGGCTTTAAGTCAAAAGTCGGAATGATGAATATTGGCAACCACCGTTAATCATTCATCATTCGAACGTGCTGTTCCCATCTGTGTTTATCTGTGTTCATCTGTGGTTAATTCAATAAAACATCGCGAAAACTTGCGACGAAGTTTGCGTGGCCGTAGGCTTTGCGTGCTATTAACGTTGGATATTAATGAGTAGGATTGGTATTTGTTGAGCTTCAATGAGCAGATGAACTGAAACAAGGTCGTGATTTTTGGTTACAATTTCTGCGGAAGTATTCACAAGGAAAAATCATATTATGAGCAATCAGGAATACCGTATTGAGAAAGATTCGATGGGCGAAGTGCGTGTGCCGGTGGGCGCACTCTACTCGGCGCAGACTCAGCGTGCCGTGGAAAACTTCCCCATTTCGGGCATCACGTTTCCACGTGGCCTTATTCGTGCTGTTTGTATCGTGAAAGCGGCTGCCGCCCTGGCTAATGCCGATTTGGAACTATTGCCGCGTGAGAAAGCCGATGCCATCGCCGCTGCGGCTTTGAAAGTCGCCGAAGGCGAATACGACGACCAGTTTCCGATTGATATTTTCCAGACCGGTTCGGGCACTTCGACCAACATGAACGCCAACGAAGTGATCGCCAAAATCGCTTCGACCGATGAGTTGAAAATCCATCCGAACGATGACGTGAACATGTGCCAGTCGAGCAACGACGTCATCCCGACCGCCATTCATGTGGCAGCGGCGATTGAAGTGCAAGATAATCTGCTTCCCTCCCTGCGTCACCTGCACGCAGTATTGGCCGAACGCGCCAGTAGCTTGAAAGATGTCGTGAAGACCGGCCGCACTCACTTGATGGATGCCATGCCCATTACCCTGGGCCAGGAAATCGGCGGTTGGGCAGCGCAAATCAACCACAGCGTCGAGCGTATCCTCAACTCGCAGCCGCGCCTGTTGGAACTGGCCACCGGCGGCACTGCCATCGGCACCGGCATCAATGCCCATCCCGAGTTCGGTCATCGCATCGCGGCTCACATCTCCAAGATCACTCACATTCCGTTCATCGAAGCCCGCAACCACTTCGCCGCCCAGGCTGCGATGGATGCTGCTACCGAAATGAGCGGTCAGCTCAAGACCACGGCCACTTCGCTCTTCAAAATCGCCAACGACCTGCGCTGGATGAACTCCGGGCCGCAGGCTGGTTTGGGCGAAATCGTGCTGCCGAGCTTGCAGCCGGGTAGCTCGATCATGCCGGGCAAAATCAATCCGGTCATCCCCGAAGCCACCATGATGGTATGCGCTCAGGTCATTGGCAACGACACCACCATTTCGCTGTGCAACGCCAACGGCAACTTCCAGCTCAACGTGATGTTGCCGGTGCTGGGCTACAACTTGCTGCAGAGCGTCACCCTGCTGGGCAACGCCAGCCGCGTGTTGGCCGATAAGGCCGTGGCCGGTTTTGAAGTGAAGAGCGAAGCCATGCTGGAATTGGTCGACAAGAACCCCATCATGGTGACGGTGCTCAACCCCATCATCGGTTATGAAAAGGGTGCGGCCATCGCCAAGAAAGCCTATGCGCAAAACCGCAAGTTGAAAGATGTGGCCCTCGAAGATACCGACCTCACCGAAGAACAGTTGACCGAATTGCTGGATGCCAAAGCCATGACCGAAGGCGGCATCAAGGGTTCGGGCGGCGGTGGCGGTTAAGTCGCCTTTATAAAAAATGAATCATCGTTTGCCGCATATGGCCTGAGATGATTAGACATGTTCGCATTGCGCTCGCCACGGTTTTTGTGGCGGGCGCATGTGTTTTAGCTCGGCTGACGGTAAGCGATCCGATTGAACCGGGAGCCTTTGCCTGGCACCAACTGGCTTACGATTTACCGGCTTCGATTCAGGTTTATGAAGGGCGGGCAACTGGCCCGCGCGGTGAAGCGTTTCAAGTGTGGTATGCCGCTATCGATTACAACGATCAAGGCATCACGGCCAAACCGTTTGTGGTGGAAGAAGCTACTACCGGACGGGAGTTGCCCAGCCGCCAGGCAACGCAGAATCACGCACTGGTAGCTGTAAACGGCGGCTATTTCGATGTAGGAAAACTTCCAGCCGAGACGTATTCATTGGTAATGCGCGATGGGCGTGTATTACGTGAAAATAAAAGCGAAATCACACGCGGTGGGCATCGCACCTTTGCGCCGCGCAGTGCGATGGGCATAACCAAAGACCGGCGCTTTGAGATGGGCTGGGCGTTTCATGCAAAGGGAAAGCTCTGGAAAATACCGCAGCCGGTTCCCACGTCACTCAAGGCCGATGCAGAGTTGCCCGATTTTTCACGCGGAACCTATCATGATCGTCGCCAGTGGCACATCGAGAACGCCATTGGCGGCGGCCCACGCCTGGTACAAAACGGTAAAGTTGATATCACCTTCAAAGAAGAACTTTTCACCGGCTCGGGCTTTCAAAACGAAGCGAACTATGCGCGAACGGCGATTGGCTGGACGCGTGATAAACGGTTGATTTTTTTCGTCGTCGATGGGAAACAGCCAGGGCATAGTTTGGGGCTGACACTTAACCAACTGGCACGCGAACTCATTTCGCTGGGCTGTGTGGAAGCAATGAACCTCGATGGCGGCGGCTCTTCGGCGTTTGTGGTGAATGGGCAGTTGTTGAATCGCCCTTCCGATGGCGTGGAGCGCACTACCACTTCTATACTTGCAGTTGTCTCATCAAAAGCAAAATCATGAAAATCCAATCCATCTCTTCAGGTAAAGCACGCCGCGCACTGTGGGCTGCGTTTGTTCTGGCAACGACCATTTCCACACCGGTGTTTGCGGAGGAAGTCAGCAATCAGGCGCTACCACCGCTACCGCCACCGCCCGTTATCACGCAGGCACCAGGAGTTTTTACCTGGACTCAATTACCGATGGATTTACCGCCTTCGGTTCAAGTCTTTGCGGGCGATGCCGTCAATGTCGATGGGCAGCCGGTGAAGGCCTGGTATGCGCTTATCGACTACTCTGATATCGGCGTTCAAGCCAAAGCCTCCGTTTCACAGGGGCAAACCGGTCGTGAATGGACGAGTGTGCTCAGTCAAAAAGCCGGGGCACTTGTCACCATTAACGGCGGCTATTTCACCCTGCGTGGCCAGGCTGTGACGCTTAATACCGTCATCAGCGGCGGCAAGGTACTGGCCCAGAACCCGTCGCAGCGCACGCGAACGGGACAACCGCCGCAACCGATTATGCGCAGCGTGTGGGGCGTGCGTGCCGGGCGCAGAGTGGTGGAGGAGGTGTTCGAAGCGAGGTGGGTTGCGCACCTCAACGGACAAACCATCGCGTACCCGATGCCCTTGCCCAATACAGCGAAAGTCGATTCGCGGCCACCCGACCTTGGTTTTCCTAAAGGTGGGCAGATTTGGGATGTGCAAGAAGCTATTGGTGGCGGGCCGGGGCTTATCTCCAACGGTAATATCAGGATCACGGCGACGCAGGAAGGTTTTGACGGCAGTGTGCTGACCTCACGGCATCCGCGCACCGCGGTTGGTTCTTACGTGAAAAATAAAAAGCCTTATCTCGTGCTGTTCGTGGTGGACGGAAGGCAGCCCGAGCACTCAATGGGGCAGACTTTACCTGAACTGGCGCAGACGATGAAAGATTTAGGGTGTCATCAGGCGATCAATCTTGATGGCGGCGGCTCGACGACTTTTGTGGTGAAAGGCCAGGTGTTGAATACACCGTCGGATGGACGGGAGCGCTCCGTGACCTCTGTGTTCTCAGTGGTTCCGACGCCGGTTCTGGCTGCGAGTAAGTAAGAATGGCTGACGATAAAAAGCCCACCCTCCTTTTGGGAGGGTGGGCTTTTTATGTTGTGTGGCATATATTTAGCGCTTTACGACAGCGCCTTGACCACCGTAGATGGAGCCGGTTTTGCGAGCGGCGAAGCGCTGCTGGGCGGCTTTGATCTGGTTGGCGGGCAGGGCGACGTAGCCGACCTGGCGAGCCAATTTACCGGCGTTGGCGAGGTAGTAGTTCACAAAGTTGGCAACGTA
>DAITOV010000130.1:0-11970 GCA_036833945.1 Abditibacteriia bacterium | reverse complement strand
AAGGTCAAATTTTTCTCGCCCGATTTGGATAGATTCATCACACACAGCATTGTTTTTCCAGCGCCTTTGACGATTTGAACCTCCGCCGGATTCTGGCCCGGAATATCATGTAACGTTTTCTGTAAAAACAGATCTTCATGCTCTGCAGTCAGTCGCGTCAAATCCGCGATCGCTTGCCAGGTGCGGCCTTCCATCGATTTGCGGGTGTACACCAAAACGCCACCTGTGGCATCCAAAGCGTGCCGCAGCAGAGTTGCGCGCTGAAGCGGTGCTACCGGCTGGCGGGCGCGGTAATCATAGGGGGTTAAAATGGCACCGAATTTTACCGGAATGCCACGGAGGGCTTTAACGCTATCGGTAATTGCAGGGAGGGGACGGCCATAACCCATGCCCGCTTCATCGACCGATTGCATTTGTCCGACGATATCCCAATCGATGCCGTAGCGCGTTTTGGTGGTATTATTCCCGGCATCGTAGTAACCGCTATAGGAGGTAAAAAGGACGTTTGGATCAGCAGCGTGGACGGCATCTTTCATTTGCTTTAAAAGAACGGCGCCCCGCCAGGCCATGAAATCGACCCATTGTGCTCGATAATCTTTTTGAACAATAGCCGGTGTCAATTTCACGCTGCCGCTCATTTTGGCAAAAGAGCGGAAAGCTGCCAGGCAACGCCCGCAATAGCAAGCGTGTGGCGGCCTGAAAGGAGGTATTTCATAGTCATACTCCACGGCACCGGCAGCGGAATTTTTTACCAATTCTTCCAACTGCCCTGCGTACATGGGCCAGTTTTTTCCCAGCACCTGGGTGGTGCACATCCATTTGTCGCTCTGTTTACCGTCCATATCGACCAGGGCGTCTTCAGGATGTTTGGCGAGATAGGGTTTATTCAATTCAAAGGTGCGCGTTCCTGTGAAATCGACCATCATAACAGGCTTCATTCCATATGTCCTGACGAGTTGGTTGAAGTCCTTATCAGTCGTTGAAGCGATATATTTATTGAATCCCGCCTGGCGTGCCGTATCCAGAATGGAAGGTAATAATGAGGCATCGTCATATTGAGGCACCCTGGCGTTGCTGGACCAGAATTCCCAGACAAATTTCCGGGGTTGTTTGCCGTTTAAAGGCGGCAAGGTGCGTACATTGATTTTTTGAACTGTCTCACTGACGGAGTTCGTGTTGGCAGCACTCCAATAATAGAACGCATTGTCTTGTGTAGTATCTATTTTGGCCGTCCTGGGTAATCGCACTAACACTTCGAAACTCACCAGAATCGCTTTTTGGTTGGCTCGATAATGAATAGGTTTGTCCGCGGTGATGCGATACAGCGACATCACTTTTCCATTGCTGGTGATTTGCCTTTCTTTACTGGTGTGGAATCTGGGTTTACTACCGGGATGCCCGTCGCTGCCGCTTGCGACGGCGTAAAACCCGCTGCTGCCCAATACTTCGAACTCCGCAGGAACAGCCAACGCCCTCTGCCAGTTATGGAGGGGAATTCCTTCGACTCCTTCAGCCAGAAAGGTGATCTGCTGTGCGGTGTCTTGAGCGATATAAAATGCCGGGGTTGCAACCGGATAGCTCAAAGTGCTTTGATCCAGTAGCGTGTGTTGCAAATAGGCGGGCGCACCGGCGGAGCCGACGACTGCGTCCCTGGATGGTGCTATTTCCCACCGATGCCGGTCGCGTTGTGAAAGGACTTTGGGATCGACCGGATGGGTGCGCCAGGCGATTTCCTCGGCAGGGACAAAACCTGGCGCGGCTAATTGGAGTTTGGCCTGCCCGCTTTGTGCTTCCACTACGATGTCATTGACGTTTGCCAGAGGAAAGGGAATATCCAGGTTTTGCGCGGAATTACCTTCGCGGGTTTGGACACCATTAATAGAGAGCTTCCACGCTTTGGCCGTGCTGATTTTTAAATGGGCTTGTGAACTTCGAGCCGATATCAAAAGCTGTGGTGAGCGATACAGGGACTTTCCTGTTTCCTCACGAGCAGTCCATTGCACAAGGGGCGTGTCGCTTGTGGTAGTAATCGGTATTTTTACATTCTGATTTGAAGCGGGATGAATGCTCCTTTTGAATGAAGACACTTTCTTATCATCGATCAGGTCAATCGTAAATTCCAATGGCTTGTTCGATGATGAAACATGCGCCTCAAAGTTACTTTTTCCGGCTTGAAAATTTGCCAGTGGCTGTGTTGATATATGCGGAATCGATTGATCGAAAACTAAATAACCCCAATGATCGAAAAGGTGGATGGAGGGTGAGTTATTGGTAGACCAGGAAGAACTTTCGCCACGTCCGACCGCGCGGCGTTGCAGATTAACGAGCCAGGATGCATCGTTAGCGGGTTTATCCTCACCAAACGCTGTCCATGGTATGGCTAATTCCGCTGTCCAGAACCCGTCCTCACGCACTGCAGCAGCTTTGGCTGCCGAATTCCAGGAAGCGTCGCGCGTTTTCCACAGGTCGTTCGCCCAGCTACGCGCATCGAACAAAGTCCCTATGGAATTAATGTCAAATTCATACACTGTGCCGTCTTGACTGGGCCGCACGAATAGCAGGATGCAATCGTCACCGAACACATCGCTATCTAATTGTTTTGCATCGGCCTTCACCTCATGCATCCGTTGCTGTTCCACGCGTAACAGCGATTCATCGCAACGCCACGAAACGTATAGGTTTTGGTCGTCATAAGCAAAGCGCACCTGTGCCCGTTCCGCAGCAGGGCTTTTGCTGCCGGTCACGCTAAATTCATTGATGGCAATGCTTTGTTTCCAGGCAGCATCATCCAGCTTGCCGTCAATAGTGGGAGGAGCGTCCGTCTGGCCGATGCGGACTAACGGTGTATCCAAAGAAGCCGGATTTTGAGCGAAAGCCGGCAAAATGCTTATTGCACACAGAGAGAGAATAGAGAGAAAAGTACTTTTACCTGGCATGAGAAATAGCTACTTTAGAAATGATAGAGTTAGGGAATATAGGGATTCCAATCCCGGCGGCAGTTAGGCACGTTGGTCAGGTTATTCAAATTGCAATTGGTGTAGTCGTTCGCGGTTTTGATTTTTCTGCCGGGCGACCATTTGGCATGCCCATCTGCAAATACCTGGTTTCCCCCGGCCAAATGAGGGGTGACATTGGGGTTATCAGCGTTTAATGCGACACTCATACTCTGGGGAAAGGTCCGGAAGCTGCCAGGGTCGGTTCGGTCCATAAACATAATAATTTCGGAGGGCCGCGTTACCACCGCTTCGTGCAAAGCTACGTTATAAACGCAACCGCTGGTATAGGAGTAGCAATCACTCCCGGTTCCCGAGAAAGCAGCGTTATAACCGTAAGTGGGGTCGCCTTGCTGCACACGCTCGGAAACAGCGGAAGGGCACACGAATATTTGCGCACTCTTCATATAGGGGAAGATAAGATCCATCCAGGTGCGGTAGTGTCCCTGGTAAGTATTTCCGCCTGTGGTGATGCTGACCTTGAAACTTCCCGAAGGATGCGACGGGTTGGTATCTTCGATAGGCATACCAGCAGCCCTTGGATAACTCAACGCGTAAAATCCATCGTGGTCTGAGACATACATCATTGCCGCCAACCCGATTTGTTTCATGTTGCTCAAACAGTTGGTTCGCCTGGCATTCTCCCTCGCCCGCGCGAAAACAGGAAACAGAATTCCGGCAAGTATTGATATGATAGCTATGACAACCAAAAGTTCGATTAACGTGAACCCTCGTTGCTGATTTCCGGGACACCACTTTTGATGTTTCAACGTAGTCCTCTCTTTAAAATATTTACTACTATTATTATCCCACCGGTAGAGTTCGTTAAAACGTCAATATCCACCACTAACCGTCAATATCTTGCCAATTTCATTCAGATATCTCTTTCGACCTTTTTAACTCGCGAAACTGTCCTGGTGAACATTGGTGATGTTGTTGAAAAAGCAAGCGGAATTGGCCGTATTTTAACCCCACTCTCTGGCAGATATGAGCGATGGGTACGTCTGTCTCTACCAGCAACGTTGCAGCATGTTCCAAACGTAATTGGGTCAGGTAGCGATTAAACGTCATCCCCGTCCGTTCCTTAAATCGCCGTATCAACGAAGACGGTGAAATCGATACCTGGCGGGCAACGCTTTCGATGGTCAAATGTTGAAACATGTATTCTTCGATGTAGGTTATGGCTTCCGTAATAGGATCATGTTCCGTTTTTTCGTTGAGTGAGGAGTGTACGGCTTCCCCAAACAAGGCATGCCCCGCTTCAATCTCACTACGCAGGAACAGCAACACTCCTTGCAGGAGGTGAGTAACGATTTCTGGACGACGGGCGCCCTGGGTTTCATCACAAAAGCCGTTGAACATCTGTGCCAGAAAACGATGTCCGATCCAGCAATTAGCGCCTTCAACACAATAATGGCGTTCTTCTTCCGAACGGCAAATCCAGCAGCGCAGTTTAGTTTCCTTGGTGACACCCGTATACATCCATAGAACTTCGCCGTATCGCCCGCCGGTATCGCCTTCAAGATGGGGCGTACTGCCATCTTGTTTGGGAATACCTGCGGGAAAAAGCACCCAGTCTCCCGCGGTGCAATGCAAGATGTAATCGGCAATATGAAAATCCGCTTCTCCGGCAACCACGCAAACCGCAAATGGAAGGGCATTCTCATCCAGCCCATCCTCGGGCCAACGTGCCAATTTCAAACGGTTCTCATTAAAATGCCGCCGCCCACGAATCTGCTTACGGGGGCCACGGCGTTTCCTGGGGATGATGCGTACATGATCCGGCAATTCCTGGCGCTTTAGTTCCTCAACCGTGGGCGTTGCAACGATGATCCGGGAACTACTGTCTCGTTCCAGCCAAAACTCAATCCGCTTCAGGGCTTCGAACAGGGGCAGATATTGAGGTGTGTGATTGGGTTGTCGAGTATTCGCCATACATCACCCTGACATCGTAGGTTGAAACAGGAAGTCGATAAAAAGCGGCGTTAACGGTTTGCTCGCTGATAATGGCCGCTTCTGCCGCCACGCTTTTCCAGCAAGCGAATAGCGAGAATTTCAAGGGTATCGTCGATACCTTTAGTCATGTCGTAGATGGTGAGCAATGCCGCGCTACAGGCAGCTAAGGCTTCCATTTCAACCCCGGTTTGTCCGGCGCAACGGACGCGGGTTTGAACGCGGATTTGCCCGTCTCCAAATTCAAATTCGCAACTCACGTGCGAGAGCATGAGCGGGTGGCACAGCGGGATGATCTGTGGCGTATTCTTGGCAGCCATAATCGCCGCCACACGCGCAACTTCCTGGGCGTTGCCCTTGGGCAGAGTACTGGCGCGAACGGCTTCGAGGGTGCTTTGTTGCAGGGCAATAAACCCCTCTGCCACCGCTTCGCGCGCAGTGCTCGGCTTATCGCCGACATCGATCATCTGAGTTGAATTCTCTTCCATGACGGCGATCCGTTTTTGATTTAAGAGGCGGCCTCTTCTTCCTCGTCCGGCAAAACAGCCATGCCCAGTTCGCTCCAGCGCTCGCCGTCGAGGGCGGTGGGTGCGCCTGAAAGCGGGTCGGTACCGGAGGTGGTTTTGGGGAAGGCTACCATGTCGCGCATGTTGTTGTCAGGCACGTTGGCCATGATGGTGACCAGACGATCGACACCTGCAGCGACTCCACCGTGCGGCGGCGCGCCATACTCAAAGGCATCGAGCATGAAGCCGAAGCGTTCCTGGGCTTTTTCGAGCGGCAGGCCGATGACGGAGAAAATCTTCTCCTGAAGATCGCGGCGGTGGCAGCGAATGGAGCCACTGGAAATTTCCCAGCCGTTGAGCACCAGGTCGTAAAGCCAGGCGCGCACGTTCGCCCAGGGGTGATTAGGGTCGCTCAGTTCCAGTGTGCTGGTGAAGCCTTCTTCCAGCAGCGTCCTGTCGTCCGGGTTGGGCAGGCAGAAGGGGTGGTGCATGGCATCGAAGCGCTTGTCGTTCTCGGAATACTCGAACATCGGCGTATCCACAATCCACAGAAAGTTGAAAGTGTTTTCCGGGATGAGGTTGAGGCGCTTGGCCATTTCGCGGCGCAGGAAGTCGAGCGACTGAGCGACGACGCTTGGCTTGTCGGCCACTACCAGCACCAGATCGCCAGGTTTTGCATCCATGCGCTCGAAGATGGCGTTCATCTGTTCTTCACTGAAGAACTTGGCGACGTTGCTCTTGATCTCGCTTTCACCTTTAGCAAAAGTTGCCAGGCCACGAGCGCCAAAACGCTTCACTAAATCGGTGAGGCCATCGACTTCCTTACGTGAATACTCCGAAGCGCCCGGTGCGCAGATGGCCTTGACCTGTCCACCGGCGGCCAGGGCGTTGGTGAACACCTTGAAGCCCGAATCGGCCACGATGTCGCTCAGTTCCACCAGTTCCATGCCATAGCGCGTGTCGGGCTTGTCGCAGCCGTAACGAGCCATCGATTCGGCATAGGTGAGGCGCGGCAGCGGGGTGGGAATGTCCACGCCCAGGGTGGTTTTCATGACGTGCGAGAACATGCGCTCCCAGACATCGAGAACGTCGTCTTGCTCCACGAAGCTCATTTCCAGGTCGATCTGGGTGAATTCCAGGAAGCGGTCGCTGCGTGCGGTTTCATCGCGGAAACACTTGGCGATCTGGAAATACTTCTCCACGCCGCCTACCATCAGCATCTGCTTGCAGAGCTGCGGGCTTTGCGGCAGCACGAAGGCCTTGCCGGGGTGGTTGGAGCTGGGCACCGGAAACTCCTTGGCGCCTTCGGGCGTGCTCTTCCAGAGCAGGGGCGTTTCCACTTCCCAGAAGCCTTCGGCGTCGAGGAAGTCGCGCACGGTCTTGATGACACGGTGGCGCAGTTCGAGGTTATCGCGCATCGCCTTACGGCGCAGGTCGAGGTAGCGATACTGGATGCGGGTTTCTTCATTGACGCGCGCGGCATCGTCCAGCTCGAAGGGCAGCGGTTTGCTGGTGTTGAGAATCTCGACGCTTTCGATGATGATTTCGATGGCACCGGTTTCAATTTTCGGGTTTTCTTTTCCCGCTACGCGCTTTTGCACCGTGCCGGTGATTTGCAGGCAGTATTCTGACTTGGTGCTCGAAAGCTGCTCGTGCAGCCCTTCATTTTTTTCACGGTCGGCGACACATTGCACGATGCCCGAGCGGTCGCGCAGGTCGATAAAAAGTTGATACGATTGGTCGCGCACGACGTTGGCCCAGCCGCAGAGGGTGACGGTCTGTCCGGCGTGTTCTTCGCGCAAAGTTCCACAGTGATGAGTACGTTTCATGAACGTTTAAGGATAGCGGATTTTACGTTCTCCTTAAACGTTCGCGAAACGTAAAACCGGCAGAATGGCAAGTTAAGGTGCGGTTTGCGACACGATATAGCTGTGCCCCGGCTTCACTGTTTCATTGAGAGTCCCCATGATTGGTGAGTGTTGCTTGAGCCATGTCTGTAGCGGCTGAGGATTTTCAACCTTTGCCTGTGTGTTGATGGAAATCGCGCCGCGCCCTTGCGCTACCCACCAGTCGCCAAAGGGAACGTCCGGCTGGATACCGGCCCGTTCGTAGAGGCCGCGCAAAACCGAAGCGGGCAAATAGGGCAGGGAAGAGAAGAAACGTTGACCGTGCTCCGAACGGCTTTCCACCAGGCCGGGCGTGCCGTTTTCAAAACGGGCCAGGGCGGTGTAGCCGGTTGAGGTGGCCGGGACATAATGCGCGGCCAGCGATTCGCCAAACAGCAGGCGTTGGCTGGCGTGGAAGTCGGAGTAGGGATGATTGGTGTAGGAAACCGGCATTTCGGTGTTGCGAAATGTGGGATCGAGCGTGAGCCGGGAGGCGGCCAGTGAAAGCTCGCCTTGCTGTTTCAGGTCGTAGCCCAAAACCTGGCGCGTTGGCGGCTGCGGGTTCAATTGAGTGGAAGAGAGCAGATCGCTTCCATACAACCAGAGCTGGGCGCGCGGGCTTTGCACGATAGCCTTTTCAGGCTGTCTCCAGCCGTTGAGGAAGATTTCCATTTTGGTGTTGGCGGCTTCGGGAGTGCGGCTCCACTTTTCGTAATCGCTCAACAAGTAGGCGCGAAAGCCCACACCGGCCTCGGCCAGGCTTTCCTGGAAATAGCGCAGCAGGTTCTCGTAGACGAAGGAATTGTAGACGTCCTGATAGGGAATCACACGCTCGTCGATAAAGACGGCGATCGGCGTTGCCGGGGGCGACTGCGGTGCCGGTTGGGCACCGAGCTTCATCGCCTGTTGGGTTAGGGCGTAAAAGCTATTCTCGAAATACCACGGCTCGCGGAAATATTCGTTGGCGGCGTAGGGCGAAGACATATCGTACCAGTGAATTGCCGCGCCGTGGGTAAGGGCGAAGCCGATGTCTTTTTGGGCGCCTTGCAGGAAGTCGTCGAACGAAAAGAGTTGATAGTATTCGTAGGGCGGCACGCCGCGCGTGAGTGGGGTGCGGTTATCCAACTCCAGAATCGGCAGCTTGCCGTGCAGCAAGGCCGACCCCAGCGGAGTGATGGGTTCGTAGTTGGAAGCGGCATCGCGCTTATCTCCGGCCGAACCGCCGTTCACTATGGAGACGGCATTCGAGTTCAGCACTTCCTGAAGATTGAAATGCCCGCCCAGTTGCACGACGCCCGGTGCCTGGTTGCGCAGCGAAGACATCGAGTAGCCGTAGTGGGCACCATAGAGAAGTCGTCCGTTGCTTGATTTCTGGACTTGTTGGCCGACTTCCACAATCGCAGTGGCGACGCTCTCACCGCGATATTTCCAGTAGTCGATAACGTCTTGTTTGGTGGCCGGGTCGAGAAATAGTCCGGAATCGACCGAGGCCAACCGCTCGTCGGTGGGAACCAAGGTGTCGCGTGAAAGGGCGGCATCCGGCCAGCGGCCTTTGAGGGTTTGGGAGAGAGGTTGGCCGTATCTAGTGGCTAACCAGGCTGAAAAACCGGCATCTTCGGCCGGAGCGCGGTCGGCTAATTGAATTTGATCGCGCTTGACCCAACCGGCCTGCTCGATGCCATAGCCCCAGCCGTCGCCGCCGCGCCCGAAATAGGGCAGAATGCCGACAATGCGGTTGGCGTAGGGCTTTTGCGCCAGTGCTTCCATGAACAGGCGGGTGGCGTGTTGCAGGTCGTAGCGCAGTTGAGCCGAACCGAAATTGACCCCGTAGCCCATTTTACCGCTGGTGGTGCGCTGCAAGGTATCGGGATACTGTTTGACCCAGGCCGCCTGGGGACGTGTATCCAGGCCGATCATGAGATAGGTTTCGGGCGCCAGCGTGAGAATGTTCCGGACGTTCTGTTCCACTTCGGCGAGGGTGTCCTGCACGTTCTTCGCAATATCGGGTGTCTTGAGCAGCGGCGCTGCCGAGGCGTTGAAGCGCCACAGGCGCGTGCCGGTCTGGCGGTAACCGGCGATCTTCTCAAAAGAAGGTGCGCCCAACACCATGATGACTACGGGAATATTTTCTCCCTCGATGACGAGGTTGGGCAGGCGGTGCGATTGCAGTTCGAGCTTAACTTCGGGAAAGCCGGTGCCCGTCGATTGGGGCGTGGCTTTTCCCTGGAGTTGGATGGTGCCCACGCGAGTGCGGGTTGTGGTTCCCAGTGGTGAGAGATAGAGAGCATAGTCGCCGCTCACCGCAAACTGGGACAGTCGGGCAACGGCTTGTGTTTGCCCGGGGAGCAGGAGTGCCCGTCCGGCGCGGTAGTCTTGGAAATTGCGGAATGGCTCGGCTCCCAGTTGCTCGATTTCCAGGAGCCAGGGCTTGCTGGTGGCGGTTGGTGGGAAATACGCGGGGTCGATTTCAAACCGCGCCAGTTCTCCGGCCTGGAGGGTCGCTGTATTCTCTCCGCCTTTGTGCAGCGATAGAGTGTGGGAAACGGCTGTTGTATTTGAAGCGGCCGGGCGGATATGGAGCTGTTGCAGCGAAAAGGTTTCACCGGGAGAAAACCGCAACTCCACCACGCGGGCGTTAGTGGGATGGGCAAGGGTTAAAGCGACTTGCCCGTTGTTTGGGCGTTGCACCTGTGCCGCTAGTTGTTGCATTTCCAACCGGCTGGGTCCGGCCCACACTTGTATGCGGTCGCTTGGAAGATTTCCTGTGAGGGTGAGTTGGTCGAAAGAAACCTCTCCCGGCCAGGTGAGGTAGAAGCGCGGTTTCTGGTCGGTGGCATGGGGCTTCCAGGTCGCGCCCGGTTCGCCTTGAAGCACTTTGCGAGGATCGAATTCCAGCGTGAACGAAGAAGCGTAGGCGGTGGCGCCATATTCAACACCGGCCAGGTTACGCGGGGCCTCGACAGCGGCGCTGGCCGTTTGCTCGTTTAGCTTTGGCTCCTGTTCTTTCATCCGGCGTGTAATCTGGCCCTCATCCCACGCGGTGTTATCCATTTCCAGGAAAGACACCGCCTGGCTGCCCTGTTCCACGCCGCTGCCGTGCGGGCCGCCGAGCTTGAAATTGCGGCCCAGGGTGAGAGGCGACTGATGCACGCGGGCTTTTTGCGTGGCTTTAACACCGTTGACGTAGGCTTGGAGATTGTCCTTATCCCAGGTGATGGCGATATTGGTCCATTGGGGAGTCGCTCCTGCGGGTAGTGGAAACTGGAGAATGTCCCATTTTTTGTTTTCGATGTTGCCGAGCAGGAAAACGATGTTGCCCTTGGGATCGCTGCGCACCCAGAGGGAATCGAAGGCCGTATCGGGGCCGCTGAGCACCGAGCGCCAGTTGAGCAAAACGCGCCAGCCTTCGCCTTGCGCCCAATCGAGCGGGTAGAGCCAGAATTGGAGAGTCCCCTGGTTCAGCTTCAGCGGTGCCGAGGTTTGGCCGTCGAGCCAGGCTTCGCGCGACAAACGGATGGCATGACGGTTGTTGGCTAAGGCCGTGTCCTTGAGGCTGGCGGCTTGCGGGCTGCGCCTCAGCTCGCGGGCCACCACGATTTTGCCCTCTTGCAGACGAAGAACGGTTTGGGCATGAGCCGTGCCTATCGTCAATACCAAAGCCGCTGCGAACCAACTCCATTTTATCAATTTACCAAAGCATTGCATCCAGCACTCTCCAAAAGAACGAACTTTTATAGAAAAGTTATTGTATCCGAGTTGCTAAACAGTTGACAATAGCCTGAAACGATAGATATAATCAGCTCTAACAACTTTTTTAGAAGAGTTTGTCCGGCTGTTACAGGGAAGAATTTTAATGACCAGCGCACCATCTCCAGCATCGACGCGTAAATCTCCTAAGTATGTAAAGGTCGCGCGTAAATTGGCCGAGGAAATCGAATTGGGGATTCTCAAGCCCGGCGATCGCCTGCCCTCGTTCGGTGAAATTTACGAACAGTTCGGCGCGGCGACCAACACTGCCGATCGCGCTTTTCAACTTTTGGAACAGCAAGGGCTGGTGCGCCGGGAGCAGGGACGTGGCATCTTCGTGGCGCAGCCCCAGGAACCCGCGCCGCAACAGAAAACGGGGCTGGTGGGGTTTGTGGGCGGGTTTGGTCCTAATAGTGATTTTCGCTCGAAGCCTACTTTATTTTCCCTGCAAATCATTGAAGGCATTCAGGAAGTGCTTTCCTCGGTCGAACGCCAGGTGGTGTTGTTGGATGGCGACACCACACACGGCCTGGAAAAAGTCGATGGACTGTTCATCTGTAGTACCGGCCAGGTGGAACCCATCTTGCGTCAATTACCGCCGCACATTCCCTGCGTTTCGCTCTTGGTGGAAATCAAGGGCGTGCCCAGCGTAGTGACCGACGACCGCCAGGCGGCCAAAAATGCGGTGGAGTATCTGATTGGCCTGGGGCATCAGCGCATCGCGTGTTTAATGGAGTTTCCCTACACATTGCCGCGTTTGCGTATGGAAGGCTATCTCGCCGCCATGCAGGATGCCGGTATTGCGGTCAATCCCCGCTGGCTGCACCAGCCGCTCAACCTGCGCCAGCATAGCGACAGCTATCGCGAGTGGGGACGCGAGGCCAT
>DAITOV010000129.1:0-11974 GCA_036833945.1 Abditibacteriia bacterium | reverse complement strand
ATTTATGCAAATCATGATTAAACGCTTGACATGACTTATTAAACAGCTTCTAAGTTCTAAGTTCTAAGCTCTAAAATCTAAGTTCTGCTGTTCCCATCTGTGGTTAATTCAATAAAAAATTGCGACGAAGTTAGCGCAGCCGAAGGCTTAGCGTGCTATTCGCCGTTAAAAATCCGTATCACTCAAAAAACATGAATAAACCCCGACTTCGTAATCTGGAAATCACCAAAGTCGAGCATCAAGGCGAAGAGTTTTTCTACTTCCACGACCGCCTGGGCATCGCCAAAGGCGGTGGTGTGCCGGAATCGTGGGGCGGCCTGCTGTCGTTTTTCGATGGGCAACAAACCCAGGAGGAAATCATTGCCGCTTACGCCCAGACGTACGGCGAAGAACTTCCGCCAGAGATTCTCGAACGCGTAATCGCGCAGTTAGATGAAGCGCTCTTGCTCGAATCCCCGCGTTTCCACGCCAATTGGGAGCGTATTGTGCTGGAGTTCGAATCGCTGAATGCTCGTCCTGCGAGCCTGGCCGGTTTGAGTTATCCCGAGAGAGCGGAAGAGTTACAGTCCACGGTTGATAGCTTTAGCCATCAGGCTGCCGATATTGAAACGGGCAAACTGCCGGTGGGGGCGAAGGTGCGTGGCATCGTGGTGCCGCACATCGACTTCAATCGCGGCGGAGTCACCGAAGCACTGGCCTACCGGCAGTTGCTCGAAGATGAGTTCGATACTTTTATTGTTTTAGGTATCGCTCATAGTGGTGTGCATTATCCGTTCTGCGGAATTGCCAAAGATTTCGAGACACCGCTGGGCGCTGTCGAATGTGACCATGAATTTATGGAAGCTTTGCAGCAGCGATTAGGTGAAAAATTCCTGGCCGAGCAGTTTGCGCATAAGAGTGAGCATTCGGTTGAATTTGTCGCTGTATTTCTCAAAGCGTTCGAGCAATTGAAAAACGCCAAAATCGTACCGATTATCTGCGGCGGCTTCTTCACCGAACTGCTCAGCGGCGAGTCACCCATTGGAACGCTGGAAATTGCTCAGTTCATCCACTCCCTTCGCGAGGTGATAGAGGAACAAAAAGCGCAGGGCAAGCGCGTCGGTTTCATCGCCAGCGTCGATTTAGCTCACGTTGGTTCCCGCTTCGGTGACGATGAGCTTTTGACTCCGGCTCGCCTGGAAGAAATTCGCACCCAAGACCTGGCATTTTTGCAGACCATCGAGCAGGGCGACGCCGAAGCTATGCACACGGCTCTGGCAAAAAATAACAACGCCCGTAACGTAGACGCCCACCCGGCTGTTTACACGTTCCTGGCTGCATTCCCGGAACTGCGCGCTCAATTATTGGATTACCGTCAGGCGTATGACGAAGAGGCAAACTCCGTTGTTTCGTTTGCCGCAATGACGTTGTTTGAAGAAACGGCTTAACACAAAGAACACAAAGGTCTCACAAAGTTCACGGAGAGAATTTGAAGTATGAGGCATTTCCTTTGCTCAAGAACGAGCGCAGCCTTTGATTTATCAAAAATTCTGTTAGTTAGTAGCCTGTAAAATAAATTTCTTCCTGACTTTTGTGCAGGGCGGTTGCATTTATTTGCGAACCCAGAGCGTGAGCGACGGGCACGAGCAATGAGCCTGCTGAAGCAAAGAAAACGTGCCCGTCGCTCACGCTCTGGGTTCGCAAATTGGATCCTATACTTCGATTATTAAGTACCTAAATATGCGTAAAAACTTAGTTGGCAGAGTAATTCGCCTCAATTTCTCTTTGTGAATCCTTTGTGTCCTTTGTGTTAAAAAGAGCCTAATAACATGCCCGAAGAACTCCCTGAATTAGCCGATGCTGAGCGCGAGATCGAATCCCTCCGCGCCAAGCTCCATCGTGCCAACCACGAATATTACATCCTCGATAACCCCGCCATCAGTGATGACGAATACGACATCGCAATGCGGCGGCTCATCGAATTGGAAGCACAAAATCCCGAACTCATCACGTCCGATTCGCCCACCCAGCGCATTGGCGCGCCGCTCGAAGGCGATTTCGAGGAAGTGGCGCACCTGCAGCCGATGCTTTCGTTGCAGGATGTGCGCGATGAAGGCGAACTGGTCGATTGGGAAAACCGCATCCGGCGCCATTTGCACTTACCTGCCGAAACGGAGTTTGATTACATTTGCGAACCCAAGATCGATGGCCTGGCGATGTCGCTGATCTATGAAAACGGCAAGTTCACTCGCGGCGCAACGCGCGGCGACGGTACGCGGGGTGAAGTGGTGACGGGGAATTTGAAGACACTCAATTCCATTCCGTGGCAACTGCAGCTTGACCCGGCCCCGGCGTTGTTAGAAGTGCGGGGCGAGGTATATATCGCACGCTCGGCGTTTGAGAAATTAAATGAGCAAGCAGCGGAAAAAGGCGAGCGGCTCTTTGCCAACCCGCGTAATGCTGCGGCGGGTGCGGTGCGCCAGAAAGACCCGCGCATGACGGCGACGCGTCCCTTGAGTTTTTACGGCTACGCGTTGGGGGCAGTGCAGGGAATCCGCCCGCGCCAGCAGGACGAAACTCTCGAACTCATTACCAGGGCCGGTTTCCGTGTCAATCCGTTATCGCGCATGTGCCGGGGGCTGGATGCCGTGCGTGAGTTCATCGACTGGTGGCGTGAAGAGCGTCATAACGTCGATTACGCCACCGACGGCGTAGTGGTGAAGATTAACGATTTTGCGCTGCAAGACGAACTGGGCTTCGTAGGCCGCAATCCGCGTTGGGCTTGTGCTTTCAAGTTTCCACCGGAAGAGGTCGTCACCGATGTGCAGGAGATTTCGGTCAATGTGGGCCGCACCGGCGCGCTCACTCCGGTGGCGTTTTTCACGCCGGTGGAAGTGGCGGGCACTACGGTTTCCAAAGCGACCTTGCATAACGAAGACGAAATGCGGCGCAAGGATATTCAAATCGGCGATACGGTTCTCATCCGCAAGGCCGGTGAGATTATCCCCGAAGTCGTAAAAGTATTGGTGGAAAAACGCGATGGCACTCAGCGCCCCTATGTTTTCCCGGAACGCTGCCCGGCTTGCGATACGCCTGTCGAAAAAGACGGTGTGGTGATACGCTGTCCCAACCTCTCGGGGTGCCCCGCCCAGTTGGAACGGTTGCTGGAACATTTCGTGGCGCGTGGTGCCCTGAATGTCGATCGGGTCGGTGAAAAGCTGATTAAGCAATTGGTTGCGGCAGGGCAGGTGGGCGATGTTGCTGATATTTTCGGTATCACTAAAGAAGCCATCCTGAGCCTGGAACGCATGGCCGATAAAAGCGCGCAAAACGTGATGGATTCCATTGAAGGGGCGAAACATCCCACATTGGCCCGGCTTCTTTTTGCGCTGGGTATTCGCCATATCGGCACGCGCACAGCCGAGATGATTGCCGAGCGATTTGGTAGCCTGGAGCGTTTGCGTGAGGCGACGGCCGAAGAGATTTCCGCCATTCACGATGTTGGCCCGGTAGCCGGAGCCAGCCTGCGCGCCTGGCTCGACGATGAGCGGAACCAACAGATTTTAGAAAAGCTGACGACGTTTGGTGTAGTGCCTCGCGCGGAAGAAGGCGTCGTCAATACCGATAACCCCATCAACGGTAAAGTGTTCGTCTTCACCGGCGCTTTGCAGATGGAGCGCCGCGAAGCCGAAGGCATGGTAAAACGTTATGGCGCACGCGCCAGTGGCAGTGTGTCCAAGAAGACCGATTATGTCGTGATTGGCGAAAACGCCGGTTCTAAAGCCGCTCGGGCCGAGGAGTTAGGCATCACGATTCTCAGTGAAGAAGAATTTTTAAACATGATCGCGACAATCGATCAGCCTGAAGATAATCTGGGTTAAAATGGGATTTATGAAAACAGCGTTTACTCGTCCTTTAGTCATTCTTATGTTGGTGCTGGCCGCCAGCTTACCGGCATGGGCCGCCGAAGATTGCAGTTGCAATCCGTTGGAACAGGCATTCAAGGCGCAGATTCTTCAAATTGAAAGCGAACGTTATGCTGCGATGGTCAAGCCTGACTATGCGGTGTTGGAAAAAGTGATCGCCGATAACGCGATCTACTCTCATTCGACGGGTAATGTGCAGTCGAAGCAGCAGCTCGTCGATTCCCTGAAAACCGGCAAAATGCGTTATCGTTCCATCACTCCAACTATGCCATTAATCCGTTTTTACGGTGATATCGCTATTGTCAACGGTGTGGGTAGTTTTGAAGTGACTCTTAATGGTGTCGATCTGTCATCGCGTCTGGTGTACACCGCGATTTACAATTTGAAAACCGATGCTAACGGTCGGGCCTGGCAATTGGTGTCGTGGCATTCGAGCGCCGTGCCCACACAGTAAACTGTTTTATTATGGCTTTTCCGACTCAACGTTTGCGCCGTTTGCGTGCTACGCCGACTCTGCGGCGCATGGTGTGTGAAACCATTCTCACGCCCGACGACCTTATCGCGCCAATATTTGTGGAGAACGGGCGCACCGTGTTGGAACCGATCTCGGCGCTGCCGGGTCAGTATCGTTTTTCACCGGATACCGCTGCCGAAGAAGCCTCGACTCTCTGGCACCTCGGCGTTCCGGCGGTCATTCTGTTCGGCATTCCCGATGCCAAAGATGCCACGGGTTGCGGTGCATATGATGACAATGGGCCGGTGCCTGCGACCATCGCCCGCATCAAAGACATTTCGCCTGAAACATGTGTCATTGCCGATGTCTGCGCCTGTGAATATACCGACCACGGCCATTGCGGCATTTTGCACGAAACCCCAACCGGCGTGGATGTCCATAACGATAAAACACTTGAAGTGTTGCAAAAAGCCGCCGTTTGTTATGCGCGGGCCGGGGCCGATATTATTGCCCCTTCCGACATGATGGATGGCCGGGTTGCGGCCATTCGCCAGGCGTTGGATGCTGCTGGCTTTTCGCATATTCCCATTCTGAGCTATGCGGCGAAGTTCGCCGGTGCGTTCTACGGCCCGTTCCGCGAAGCGGCGGGGAGTTCTCCTTCATTTGGCGATCGGCGGAGTTACCAGATGGATATCGGCAATCGTCGCGAAGCGCTGCGGGAGATGGAGCTTGACGTGGAAGAAGGGGCCGATGCGTTGATGGTGAAACCGGCACTGTTTTGCCTTGATATTTTGCGTGAGGCGCGTGAGCGGTTCGACTTGCCGCTGTGCGCTTATAACGTGAGCAGCGAATATGCCATGATTAAAGCGGCGGGTGCCAATGGCTGGATTGATGAAGAGCGTTTAATTGACGAAACGCTGCTTTCCATAAAGCGGGCCGGAGCCGACCTTATCATTACCTATCACGCGAAAGAATGGGCGCAACGGCAATAATCAAATGATGAGCGAGGTGACCTTGCTGCAAGAGAATACCGATGTGCTTCAGGAACTGAAGCAGTCGTTAAAGCTGCGAGGGCATCGTCGTTGCCAGTTGATTCTTATTTCCAATCCGGCAGGTAACCAACCGGAAGATTTTATTCGCATTGCAGAATATATCCGGCAATACGACCCCAAAGTAACGGTCACCGTCGTCACCGACAGGTTTCGTGGTCTGGCAGCCATGGTGGCGAAGCTGGCTTTGCCTACGTTGGTGGTTTCACTGGTTCCACTCGCCCGTTACCGTCCATTGCGCGGACGCTTTCTCCACGGGCAGGCTTTGAGCAAAAGCCAGGAGTATGAATTGTTAGAGGCTGCCGGTTTTCGGGTGCCAAAATGGCAAATTATCCAGGAAGGCAAATCGCCGGAACTGGCAGATTACGGCCCCTATGTCGTCACCAAGCCCAACCGTGGCAAAAGGGGTGCTCTGGTCAAGATTAAAAAGAGCCAAAAAGTGGGTGCTCCAGCCCAAAGCAAGAAGGCAAACCAACATCAAGGCCGCCATGCAGAAGAAGTCGATGCCAATGGTGAAATGTTGGCCCAGCAGTTCATTTATACTGGTAAATGGCCAATATGCTACCGGGTGACGACTTTATTTGGTCACGTGATATCTGCCTTGAAAATTGAAGCGGCTCACGACCGAATGCCGCTTCATTCACCTGATAATTTTGCCGGTGTGTGTAATGTCGTGGCTTCAGGACGTGGCTGCGCTCAAGCTTTGAGTAACGATGAGGAAATCATACGCTACGGAGAAGCGGCGCATTCTGCTTTTCCCGACATTCCATTGCTGGGATTTGATATCGTACGCGAAGTATCGACAGGCAAACTTTATATCCTGGAAGCGAACGCGGTGGGCTATGTTTGGCATTTTTCCTCTCCGATAGGATTAGATATTCAACGCGACAATCATCTGCATTTTGAAAGTCAGTTCGATGGGATTCATAAAGCGGCATTAATCCTCGCGGAGAAAACACAGGTGCTCGCATATTGATTGTTATTTGATAGCGGAATTTGCCAACCTTATGAACCAGATAAATCCATCAAGTCTGCAACGCGATCCACAAGCGTCTTTCAACGATGAAATTTCTTCTTCATTGCGAGGCCGGCGGCGTTGTCATTTGGTCCTCGTCTCCAATCCCGCCGGTAATCGGCCAGAAGATTTTATGCGCATTGCCGCATATATCCGGGAGTATGATCCTAAGGTTTCGGTGACGGTCGTAACCGATAGGGCGCGCGGCCTGGCTTCCATGGCGGCGCGATTGGCGCTTCCCACATTGGCCGTATCGTTTGTCCCTTTGGCTCGATTTCGTCCTTTACGCGGGCGTTTTCTTCATGGGAAGCTTTTGAGTAAAAGCCAGGAATACGAGTTGCTTGAAGGGGCCGGGTTTTCTGTTCCCCAATGGCAATTATTAGAGGCAGGTGAAACCCCGGATTTAAGTGAGTATGGCGATTATCTCGTTACCAAGCCCAATCATGGTAAGAGAGGTGCCTTGGTTAAAATTAAAAAACGCGAGAATGTAGGAACTCCCAAGAAACGGCCAACTCCCAAGCAGCATCAGGGCCGGAATGCAAAGGAAGTGAGTACTGAGGGTGAATTCCTGGCGCAGAAGTTCATCTATACAGGCGAATGGCCGGTCTGTTATCGCGTTACCAGTTTCTTTGGCCACGCTGTGTCAATGTTCAAGATTGAGGCGAATCGCGAACGCAGGCCCATTGCGTCTCCCGAGAATATAGCCGGTGTGAGTAGTATCGTGGCTTCGAGCCGAGGTTGCTGCGTAGTTTTGAACCAAGACGAAGAAATTATGCGTTACGCGGAGGCGGCTCATTCTGCTTTCCCCGATATCCCGCTATTGGGTTTTGATATGGTTCGAGAATTACCGTCGGGTAAGATTTATATTCTCGAAGCCAATGCCGTGGGTTATGTGTGGCATTTTTCTTCCCCAATGGGGCTAAATCTGCAAACTGAAAATGAAATTGATTTGGAAAGTCAGTTCGATGGGATTCGTAAAGCGGCGTTGATTCTCGCTGAAAAAACTCAGGCACTCGCTTGCTGATCGTAGTCCGGGTGAATTGACCTTAAGAATGACTATGACACATGGATCGACTTGCGCAAATCGCGAGCAAACGTTTGATAAAGCTCCTTCTGTAGTAGCGGGGCAGCGGCGTTGCCATCTGGTTTTGGTGCCGAATGAACCGACCAATCAGGTTGAAGATTTTCTGCGAATTGCAGAGTTGGTGAAACAACACGATCCGAAAATAAAGACAACCGTTGTCACAGACCGGTATGCGGGCATGGCTCGCATGGCCACATATGCAACACTGCCGACCTTGATGCTTTCGTTTGTTCCTTTAGCTCGCTACAAGCCGTTACGCGGTCGATTTATACAAGGCATCCATTTAAGTAAAAGCCAGGAATACAAGCAGTTGGAAAAGGCAGGTTTTGCCGTTCCGAAGTGGCAGATCATTGAAAAAGGACAGGCTCTCGATCCGGCTGAGTTCGGTTCCTATGTTGTGACTAAGCCCGATATAGGTCAGCGTGGAGCTTTGGTCAAGATCAAGCGAACCAAACGGGTAGGCTTTTCATCAAAAACTAAGACCGTACATTCTGGAAGATACGCTCCCAGTGTGAAAGAAGACGGGGTTATGTTGGCACAACGGTTCATTTATACCGGCCAGTGGCCGGTGTGTTATCGGGTGGCCACGTTGTTTGGAAAAGCGCTCTATTCGTTTAAGGCACAAGCCAGTCGCGACCGTGCTCAACTTTCCGGACCGGAGGCATTTGGCAATATGGAAGGCACGAGTGGTGTCAGTATTGTGGCGAGTGGTAGAGGGTGTCGGATTACGATGAACGACGATGACGAAGTCATTCGTTTTGCTGAGGCGGCACACTCGGCCTTTCCTGATAGCCCTCTGTTAGGCTTCGATATCGTTCGTGAAGTGCCTTCGGGCAAGCTCTACATTCTGGAAGCCAACTCAGTAGGTTATGTGTGGCATTTTTCCTCGCCTATGGGGACCAGTATGCAGCAAGATAACGGGATTTGCTTTGAAGATCAGTTCAACGGTATTCAAAAAGCGGCGCTTATCCTGGCTGAAAAAACCCGGGAATTGGCACAGTAGTTTATGTGTATGGGAAAGGGGTTTATGAAAGATCCGCTAATTCGCTCTTCATTCATAACCGGCTCGCGCCGTCGCGATCTGTTGCTTTTCGGTGCGATACTGTTCCTGATGTTAGTCTTTAGTTACAGGTTGCGTGTGTACTATCGCAGTGAACCAGTCAAACCTAAGGCCGCGCAGACAACACAGCATTTATCCCTCAAAACATGCCAGGTTTAGCCCAGCGCTTTGAGCATTTTCTTTTTGCACCGGTTAACGGCCAGGTGGCGCGTTGGTTTCGTATCGCATTGACGGTGATGCTCTTAGCGACTTTCCGGCCCCGTGGCAGTGAGTTAGCGCGGGAATATGCCGGTATCGCCTGGCTCACGCCGCTTTACGATAAATATTTCCTCACGCTGCCTTATCAGTTGTGGCTTGTTGCTCTTCTGGTTCTTTTTGCCTGTGGTTGGCGCACACAAATAGTCGGTTTTTTATTGGTGATTTTTTTAGCGCCGTTAGACCTGATGGCTAACAGCCAGCAAAGCCGCCAGGTGATGCTTTTCGCCTTGTTGGCTTTCTCATGTTTTCCTTCCGACCTCACCAGGCCAATGCCGATGTGGCCGATTCGGTTGATGCAGATTCAGTTGACGCTGGTTTATGGAATCAATGCCCTGGTAAAAACTTCACCGCACTTTCTCAGCGGTGAAGCGTTTATAGGAATGGCTCATACTTTGCCGAACTTTCAAATTAAGTTTGTCGATGGGGCCTGGCAACTCTGGTTTTTAGCTTTGCCGGTAGGATTATTGGCAATAGCAACCGTTTTTACCGAATATTTTTTGGCGTTAGGATTCTGGTTTTCCCGCACCCGCGTGGCGACAGCCATACTGGGCGTGGGTTTTCATCTCGCGCTGAAATTCGTCATTAAAATCGGCATGCTCGACTGGGTGAGCATGTTTTTATATCTGGCTTTTTTGTTGCCGTTTGAAGAGAAAAACGCCGAGGTTTCGTTAGCCCGTAAGGAAGTCTCGACGATGGAATGAAATGAAATTTGTATCGTTAGTTGTCTTTGTCTGGTCGTTATTATTTGCAGTCAATGTCCGTTTTGCTGTTGCCCAGCCCCAAATCGAAATTCGTGGTGCGTGGATTCATAATTACGGTCCGTTCGATTGGGAAAGCGCCATGAAGGAGTTGGCCGATGCCGGGTTTAACACGGTATTCGTACGCGTAGCGCGTGGGGCGAATGCCATTTATCCTTCCAAATATCTTCCCAGCGACGATTGGGTAACCGAAGACGAGTTTCAAAAAGCACTCGATGCCGCCCACCGTCATGGCCTGGAATTCCACGCCTGGAAGGTGTGCTTTTTCGCCGGTGGTGCCGCTCTTCAAAAAGGTGCCGCCAAAACCTTCTATGACGAACTGGCAGCGCAAGACCGCTTGGCCCGCGACCCCGAAGGGAAGCAAGCGCCCTTCCTCAATCCCGGTGATCCGCGTAACCAGCAACTTGAACTCGATGTATTGCGGGAGATGACGGAGAAGTACGATGTCGATGGCATTCATCTCGACTATATCCGCTATCCCGAAAACCCTCATTACGATTTCGATTATAGCGATGTCTCGCGCCGCGAATTTGAAAAACATGTCGGCCAAACCGTGGCTAACTGGCCCGGCGATGTTTTTTCCGGCACCTTGAAATGGCGCTATGAGAACTGGGAGCGCACCCGCATTGACAGCGTAGTGCAGCGTGCTTATGAGCAGACCAAAAAACTCAAACCGCGCGTGCAGGTTTCGGCAGCAGTGTGGCGGGCCAACAATACCAATCGTGCTGCGATCAAGCAGGATTGGACGCGGTGGGTGAGAAGCGGCTGGCTCGATTTCGTAGTGCCGATGGACTATTCCAAAGACGACGCTCGTTTTCGCAGTGATCTTCAAGAGCAAATTCCTCACACCACCGGCCGCGCGTTATTCGCAGCCGGTATTGGCAATTACCAACATGAAACTCCCGAACAAACCCTGCGGCAAATTGAGATGGCAAGGGGCGAAGGCGCGGACGGTTATGTGCTTTTCGATTACCAGCCACAAAAATACGCCGCACTGTTGGCACAGTTGAAGACCCAGCCACGCGCTGCGGCACTGCCGTGGCGCGTGCCGAAAGTGGAGTGGACGATAGGCCAGGGACTTGAACGGAAAGATGTTCTTCCTGCCTATGGTGCGGGCACAGTGCTGGGAGTGCGAGCCAAGACGATCGGTTTGCAAGTAGTTCAGGCGCAACTTCATAGCCTGGACGGCCAGCCGCCACTTCGCTTGAGTGAGGCCACACCCCAGGCCAACAACGAATATGGCTGGCGCTTCGCCGTTCCCACCGGGCGTTGGCGTTTCATGCTTTCGGCACGCGACCGGCAAACCGGAAAAGATACGATGGCGCGCGGCCCCATTTTCGAGGGCTTACCGTCCAGCAAAATAGCGGAGTTGCGTGCGAGCGAACAGCCGCCAATCGTGCGCGGGCGAGCTAAGCGTGTTGCGATATATGCCGGTGGCCTGGCTGAATCGGGCCTGGTGCGCGCACTGCCACGGGCCATGGGCGTGCGGGCCTATCGCATTTATCAACTCAAACCCGACCATTTGCGTGAGGCGAAAGTGCTGCTGTTGCCGCAACTGCGCGACGTATCGCAATTCACGCCGGAGGCGGTAACGGCGCTCCGCGATTGGGTGGCCCAGGGCGGAGTGTTGCTAATGACGCACGATGCTGTGGGTTTTCGCTGGCACGCGCGCGCTTTTCCGGAAATAGGGCAGGGGGTGGCACTTTCCAAAACGCGCGATGTGGAAATCGGTGAGAATGAATTTGGCTTGTCCGTTGGTGCCTGGCAGCACGAATATCCTGATCATGTCGTCATTGAACCGGGAGCTAACGGCAAGGTGCTCGCTCATGATAAAGAAGGAAAAGCGGTACTCGTGGGGGGTAACCTGGGTAAAGGGAAAGTGTTTCTCTATGGTGCCTTGCTCGGTTATGCGCCTGGTGGGGCGATGAGCGCCGGAGAGACGCAACTCCTGATGGAATTAGTGGGAGCTCATGTCCAAGAGAATAAAAATTAGGAACATTAAATAACAATTTATGCAATTTAAAATCAGGAGTCTCGCTTTATCGCTAACCGTTCTCTGTGCTTTTGCGCATCAGGATGCACTTCACGCTCAATCTCTCAGCTCTAAAACGGAAGCGAAACTCAATTCTGTAATCAATTCGCCCAAACTTAAGGAAGCCCATGTAGGGATTTCTATTTTGGATTTAGGTGTGGTCAGAGATGCCAACGCTTTTCCCGCCAAACCTTACATTGGTAAACCGTATCGTGTCCTCTTCGAACATGATGCCCAAAAGAAGTTCATGCCGGCTTCAAATATGAAGCTGTTCACGGCGGCGATTGCGTTACAGAAATTAGGCATTGAGAAGACTTTTTCGACACGAGTTCTGCAACACGATAAGCAACTCGTTCTTT
>DAITOV010000128.1:0-12021 GCA_036833945.1 Abditibacteriia bacterium | reverse complement strand
CAACGCCACTCACGACCCCGATACCGGGGTGCCGTTGCACGGTTATGTGGAAGACGAAGCTGCCGTATAATCAATTGCGAAACCTGCCGCAGCGATGCGGCAGGTTTTAATTTTTGAAGAAGATAAACCTGCTCAGACTGCTTTTATCCAAGTCCCATGAACGTCCTGATGATTGTCGTCGATAGCCTGCGTGCCGATCACCTCGGCTGTTACGGCTACCATAAGAATACCTCGCCCTATATCGATGCCCTGGCCAGTGAAGGCACGCTGCTTACCCAAACCTTCGCGCCCGGCATTCCCACCACCCCGGCGTTCACTACGCTGCTGAGCGGGCTGCATCCTTATCGCCACGGCATTCTGGCGCATGGCGGCGATGTATTGCTGCGGCCTGAAATCCAGATGCTGCCGCAAATGGCCAAACAGGCGGGTTACACCACTATCGGTATCGATAACCTGGCGGTGCAGGGCAGCGGGCGCGGCAGTTGGTTCACGCGTGGTTTCGACTATTATTCGGGCTTTCTCTATCAGCCGCACGGCACGCAGAGCACGCAGTTGGCCGACCGCACCATCAATTTTCTGACTGAATTTAAGGACGATCCCTTCTTCCTTTTCTTGCATCTCTGGGACCCGCACACGCCTTACGGCCCGCCCGCGCCGTTCGATACCTTGCATTATGAAGAGGGAGCCAATCCACCGGAAAAGCTGCAAGAGATTAAAGCGTTGTCACAGGAATATTACGATGCCTTTCTGGGTGACATGCATTTTCAAAAACCCGAAGATTTCGACTGGATTATGGCGCAGTATGACGGGGAAATTTCCTATGCCGACCAGCAAATCGGGCGCATTCTCGATCATGTGAAAACTTTAGGATTGTGGGACGATACAGTCGTAGTGGTGCTCAGCGATCACGGTGAGTGCTTTGGCGAGGGCGATTTCTGGTTCGATCACCACGGTCTGTACGATGCCAATCTGCGCGTAGCTTCCATCTGGCGCGTACCGGGGCAGCAGCCACAGCGCCGCGACGATTTCGTATCGACGGATGAAGTGTTTGCCACGCTCTGTGAAATTTGCCGATGGCCAAAACCCGACTATATGCACGAGACGCGCAGTTTTGCTCCGTTGCTGCAGGGGCAAACTCTGCCAGAACGCGATTTTTTTGTCGGTGTCGAGTGTTCGCGCCAGGCTTCGCTCTGCGTGCGTACGTCGCAGTGGAAGTTGATTTTGCCGATAAGCAAAGACGGGCAGGGCCAAGTCGTGCCAAACTTCTATGGCGAGGCACGTGAAGAAAAAGCGCTGCTCTACAATTTGCAAGACGACCCGGATGAAAGGCGCGATGTGAGCGAAGAATTTCCTGAAATTCGCGACGAATTGCTGGCACAACTCACCCGATGGCGGGAAGAACAACGCGAGCAAAACGGCGGTCGCGATTTAATTTTAGAGTCTCCTCTGGGATTACCTTATGATGAATTTATGGAGCGTTTGTTGAAACGGGGCGTACGTAGATAGGGTAAATCACAGCTTGGAAATGATCTTCGGGTGCAAAATTTGCTCGTTGTCAGGAACCGGATCATTCAGGAGAGGGAATAAATGACACAAAAAGCCACTTTTGCAGCGGGTTGTTTTTGGGGTGTGGAAACTGCGTTTCGCTCGATTCCCGGTGTGGTGGATGCGGCGGTGGGGTATATTGGTGGACATACGCTGAATCCTACCTACCATGATGTCTGTAGCGGCAGGACGAACCACGCCGAGGCCGTGGAAGTGATTTTCGATCCTGAGCAGGTCAAATACGAAGATCTGGTGGCGTTTTTCTTTCGTATCCACGATCCAACACAGGTAAATCGCCAGGGGCCGGATATCGGCACCCAGTATCGCTCTGCCATTTTTACGCACGATGAGGAGCAGGAAAAAACGGCGCAAGCCTTCATCGAACAGCTTAACAACAGCGGGGCTTTTCCCAAGCCGATCGCTACTGAAGTAAAACCGGCTCCCGAGTTCTGGCGGGGTGAGGAATATCATCAGCGCTACGATGAAAAGCATGGACGCACCGGCTGTCATATCTTTTAATGTTCTTTAGCGAACGAGTTTCATTAGTCACGCTTTTTAACGGCACCTCAATTGCGCTACTTCAGTGCAGAGGTGCCGTTAAATGTCTCAGTCCTTTACTACCAACCATCACAACTCATTAAGCGATACCACCGCTTTGCGCCGCAAGGTGCTGGTAACCGGGGCAGCCGGTAATATTGGCTCTTACTTTGCCGGGCATTCCCACGATAAATATGCACTGACTTTGATGGTGCATGATAACGATGAAGAGGCCAAAGAACTCGAACAGTTCGGCGAAGTTATAACGGGTGATATTACCGATCTGGAGCAGATGAAGCAGCTCTGCCAGGGGATGGATGCCGTGGTGCATCTGGCGGCCGATCCCAGCCCGTCTGCGACGTGGGAATCGATTCGCGAACTCAACATCGAAGGAACCTATAATGTGTTCGTAGCGGCAAAAGTTGCTGGTTGCCGTCGTGTGGTTTACGCTTCTTCCATTCATGCGGTTTCGGGCTATCCGGCCGATGTGCAGGTGAAAACCAGTGAGCCGGTCAATCCTGGCGACCTCTACGGTGTTTCCAAATGTTTCGGCGAGGCACTGGGGCGTTATATGGCCGAGCAGGAAAATCTTTCTGTCATCGCTATTCGTATTGGAGCGTTCCAGCCAGTGGAGTCGGTCCGTAAGGAAAGCGGTATCGGCATGGTCGATGCCTGGGTTTCGCAACGCGATTTAAACCAACTCATCAGCAAATGTATCGATGCCACAGATATCAAATTCGCGATTTTTCACGGTTTGAGCGACAACCGCTTCAAGCGCCTGGATATTTCCGATGCCAGAGAATTGGTTGGATACGCTCCCGAAGACGATGCCTCAAAGGAGATTCCCCAAGTTAAAGAATTGGAGCTTAACGAAAAAGTAGGCGCACATTCGATGCAAGATGGCGGACAAAAATCCGGCTTGAGGAAAGAAATATGAAAAATTTGACCTTGCTTTGGATTTAAAGTGGGAATCGGCATGGTAAGTGCAACAACAACCAACAACACAATCTGTAACTCAACCTTATTTAAGGAGAAGACAATGACTGACAAAATCTACGATGATGGAATTGAACGTGATGACGGCATTCAACATGGTATCGACGACGATCCTCATGGTGATGCCGAAAAAGGTGCCGCTCTTGGCGGCATGGGCGGTGCCGTCGTTGGCGGCTTGGCCGGTTCGATGACAGGCCCCATCGGTACCGTAATCGGTGCTGTGGCCGGTGCCGCTGCTGGAGCAATAGCCAGCGGTGCGGCGGTTGCGGCTGTCGATTCGATGGATAACGACAATACAGTTACTGGCATGGGCGAAGGCGTAGCGCTGGATAACGGTGAGTATGTGGCAGCCGATGAGCCTGTAGTCATCGTTGAAGAGCAGGATGTCGTCGTGACACCGGTCGATCCGGTTTATGGCGATGCTCCCAACCGCGACCTTCCCAATAACTACAGTGGCGATTATGAGCATGGGAATAACGATCTTCCCGGTGTCCAGACTGGCGGAGTCACCACTCAGGGTGAAGATACCCGTGGTATCACGGAAAAGGCAGCCGACGCCGTAACCGGCGACCGCATCGATGACAAAACCGGTGGCCGTGTTCTTTAATACGACCTAAAATTAAAAAAAGAAGGAGGCATCTCTCTAACGAGAGATACCTCCTTTTTTGTGTTCTTTGTGCCTTTTTGCGGCTAATAAATGAGCCTAATTGTCAGGCTCTTCTATCGGAAATGCATCGCGGAAAATTTGCGGTACGCGCACCGGCCGCCAGCTTTCGTTGATATACACCAAAGTTTGCTGGGCGCGGAGCAAGAGCAGTTCTTCATCCTTACGACGCAACTCGAACTTCAATACGGTGGAAGTTCGTGTATGTTCTGCCACAATGATTTGAAGTTCCAGAGCATCCTCATGGCGGGCAGGGCTGAGATATTCAATCTCGACTTTACGCACTACGAACAGAACGTGGTGTTCGCGGGTATAGTCTTCCATGTTAAATCCGGCGGCATGGAAGAGAGCGTAGCGGCCGCGTTCGATGTATTCGAGATAGCGTGTATTCGAGACAACACCGCCGTAATCGGTCTCAAAGGCGACGACGTTAATGGGTAGGGTGACTCTCATTTCCAGCGCAGTGTCTTAAATTCTTTCAAATCCTGAGGCCAGAAGGCTTTGCCGTCGGCAGTCACATAGTAGTTGAAACGGTAGCCCACGGTGTTGTGCCGTCCGACGCCGGTGGTATCCTTGCCGATTTTTACCATGTCGGCATCGCCGCCGAAGGGTGAAGCGCTCTTGCCGGTCGTTTCGTAAATCAGGATGGCGTGAGCCGGGTCTTTGATATCGGCCAGCTTCTTGCCGCTGAACGCGGCGTTCATGGCGTAAGAGACGGGATGCTCCTTATCGTGGTCGGCCGGGCAGCGCAGGATGTCGCCCTCCAGCTTCAAGTCCTGAACCCAGGTGCGGGCGCTGGGCAAAGTGCCATTGTTTTCGCCAGCATATTCCATCAGCGCTTGGCCGATTTCGGTCATATTGGCTTCACACTGGGCGCTTTTCTTGTTGGTCTGGGTACTCAGGTAGTAGTAGGTCGGCACGGCCCACAAGAACGGCACGGCGATGAGAAAAACGGCGATCCACGAATTGATACGGTTTGGTTTAGGTGTCATTTAATTTCCAACTAAGCTAAGGCGTTGAGGCGTTCGCGCAGTTTCTCGACTGCCGTCGCCAGTTCGGCGCGCTTGGCTTCTTCTTTGGCGATAATTTCCGGCGGCGCTTTTTCGGTGAATTGCGCGTTGGAAAGCTTGCCGGTCACACGCGCCAGGTCTTTCTCTTTGGTCTCGATTTCCTTTTTCAGGCGCGCAGTTTCTTTCTCCACGTCGATGAGTCCTTCCAACGGCAGGAAGATTTCCACATCGGCCAGAGTTGCTGAAACGGCGTTTTGGGGGCGCGGCGTATCGGCATCGACAACGGCCACGCTTTCCAGGTTGGCCAGGTGGGTGAGCGTGCCAGTGCTTTCGGCCAATACGCGTTCGGCATTCTCGCCCAGCGCCACCAGGATAACGTTCAGCTTCCTGGAAGGCGGCACATTCGCTTCCGCGCGCAGGTTGCGGGTAGTACGCACGGTTTCCTGCAGCAGGGCGAACTCGCGTTCAATTTCCGGTGCGTCATACACGGCCGGAAGCTGTGGCCACGAGGCGATGCTGAGCGAACCGCTGCCCTGTAAAAGGCGGGTGCCGATCTCTTCGCTCAAGAACGGCATGAAGGGATGCAGCAAACGCATCGAGACTTCCAGCACATGATGCAACACGGCTAAAGTCTGCGGATCGCCCTCGCGCATCTTGGGCTTGGAGACTTCGAGGAACCAGTCGCAGTAATCGTTCCAGATAAAGGAGTACAAAGTGCTGGTAGCGGCATCGAACTCGTAGGTATCGAGCGCTCGTGTCACTTCTTTGGCTGTGGCACTTAAGCGCGACAAAATCCAACGCTGGCTCAGGTCAAGAGAGGCGATATTTAATTCCGTCTCCCGAATTCCGTCTCCCGTATTCCCCAATACAAACCGCGCCGCATTCCAAATCTTGTTGGCGAAGTTACGGGCCGATTGCATCTGCGGATAGCGGTCGCCGGGCTTTTCACTCCATTCCAACGGCAGGGGTTTGCCGCGGTTGGTGCGCATCCAGTTGCGCACGAAGCTTTCGCCCAGTGCGACTTCGGCGTTGTCGATGAAGCGCACGTCCTGCGAGCCGGTGGCAAGCTGCAACAGGCCGAAGCGGGTAGCGTCGGCACCGTAGGTTTCAATCAGGCCAATGGGGTCGATACCGGTGCCCAGGCTCTTACTCATGCGCAGACCGAACACATCCTGCACGGTGGGATGCACAAAGACGTCGTGGAAAGGGATTTCCGGTGCGCCATCGTCTTTCACGAAGTGAAGGCTGGTGAGAATCATGCGCGAAACCCACAGGTTGAGGATGTCGCGCCCGGTGATGAGCACGTTGGTGGGGTAGAACTCCTGCTGCAAATCAGCAGGCCAGCCCAGCACCGCAAACGGCCACAGCGCGGAAGAGAACCAGGTGTCGAGGCAGTCGTTGTCCTGCGTCCAGCCTTCTTTTTCAATCGGTTCCAAGGAAACTTCCACTTCACCCTGCGGACCGTACCAAACCGGGATGCGATGGCCCCACCAGAGCTGGCGGGAGATGCACCAGTCGCGGATATTTTCGAGCCACTCCAGGCTGGTGCCTGCAAACCGTTCGGGCAGGTAGCGCACGCGGTTCATCTTGATGGCATCGACTACCGGCGCGGCCAGGCGTTTCATGGAAACAAACCACTGTTCAGAGAGCAATGGCTCAATCACGCTATTGGTGCGCGAGCAATGGCCGACAGAATGGGTGTAGGGTTCGATTTTCTCGACCAGGCCAAGCTCCTGCAAGTCGGCCACGACTTTCTTGCGGGCTTCTTCACGCGACAGCCCGGCATAGGCTCCGGCGGCTTCGGTCATGTTGGCATCGAAGCCGATGACGGTGATTTGTTCGAGGCCGTGGCGCTGGCCGATTTCGTAGTCGTTGGGGTCGTGGGCGGGCGTTACTTTCACCGCGCCGCTACCGAAGCTGGCGTCCACGTAGTCGTCGCCCACGATGGCGATGGCGCGGTTCATCAGCGGCAGTAGTACGCGCTTGCCGATGAGGTGGGTATAGCGCTCGTCTTTGGGATGCACTGCCACGGCGGTATCGCCCAGCATGGTTTCGGGGCGGGTCGTGGCGACAACGATGTATTCATCGGAGCCTTCCACCGGGTAGCGGAAGTGCCACAGCGAGCCGTTGACTTCGCGGTGTTCGATTTCGAGGTCGGAAACCGTGCTCTGGGCGCCGGGCGACCAGTTCACCAGGCGCAGGCCGCGATAGATGAGTCCTTCGTCGAACCAGGTTTTAAAAACGGTGAGCACGGCGCGCGAATACTCTTCATCCATAGTGAAGCGTTCGCGCGACCAATCGTAGGAGCAGCCCAGCGCCTTGAGCTGGCTGATGATGGTGCCGCCGTATTTCTCTTTCCATATCCAGGCGCGCTTGAGGAACTCTTCGCGCCCGATTTCGTGGCGCGATTTGCCCTCGGTTTCCCGAATAAGGTCGAGAACTTTCACTTCGGTGGCGATGCTGGCATGATCTGTGCCCGGAACGCAGAGGGTGCGGTCGCCCTTCATGCGATGATAGCGGATCAGGCAGTCGTGAATCGAGTGTTGCAGGGCGTGGCCCAGATGCAGCGAGCCGGTCACGTTCGGTGGCGGAATCGTGATGCAGTAGTTCTTGCCGGTGGTGCTGGGACCGGGCGTGAAAATATTCTGTTCGAGCCAGAAATCGCTCCATTTCGCCTCGACGGGATGCGGATCGAAGGCGGTGGCCATTTCGGCTTGCTGGTTCGGCTGCGTGTTGGGTTGGGAAATACTCATAAGGCGTCACGCAGTTTACAAATTTCATCCGGTTAGTGGCGGAACGTTTTACCTTAATAGGACGTCAAAAGTTGGGTCTGTTATGTGGAACAATAAAAGAGGAATATACAAACAAAATATAAAAGTTCTTTATAGAGAACCCGAAATCGTGTATAATGAAGCGTTGCGCCCCTAATAGCCAATTTTGAAAGGATTTGTCCAACACTTGTATTCACCGAAGACCTTACAGGTTTCATTCCGTTCGTCCGGTGTGGCTTTGGTGTGTCTCAAAGGGACTTTAATCGCTTTTTAGATTGGAAAGGTAGTGTAATGAGTATTCAACGGGCAATATCCGTTGGAATGATGAGTAGAGACGATAATTGTTCAAAGCAGGGAAGTGGCCGGGCAGCAGTATTGCCGTTTGATGCCGTGTTTCTGGTTTTGACTGGTAACTTAATTTTTTAGTGGGAGAGTGAAAGACACTCATGGCCAAGACGTATCCTAATAATCAAAATTCTCGCAGTGTAGAAGCTACTTCTTCAGCGCTTCCCGATGCCGTAGCCGCATGGGTAAAGATGGCGCAGAAGACGCCGCTTCTGACTGCGACCGAGGAAAAGGACTTAGGCCGCCGCATTCAGCAGGGCGATGAGGATGCCTACAAGCGGATGGTGGAAGCCAACTTGCGTCTCGTCATCACGATGGCGCTCAAGCAGCTTCATCAGGGCCACAACCACTCGCTGACTTTGGCCGACCTGATTCAGGAAGGCAATTTCGGCCTGATGCGTGCCGCGCGCAAGTTCGACCCCGCGCTCGGTTACCGTTTTTCGACCTACGCTTCCTTCTGGATTCGTCAGGCCATGAGCCGCGCCATTGCCGACCAGGCCAAAATGGTGCGCGTTCCGGCCCATATCGCCGAACTCACCAAAACCGCCTACCGCACCATCGCTTTGCTGGTGCAGTCGCTGGGCCGCCAGCCCACGGTGGAAGAGTTGGCCGCCAAGCTGGGTGTTTCCAAGGATACCGCCGCTTTGGTTCTTTTGAACATGGCCGAAACCTTCTCGCTCGATGATGAAATCGGCGATTCCGGCGACGGCGAAGACTTCATCGACATGCTCAAGGACGCCGACGCCGTGGTGCCCGAAGAGGCTGCCGAAACCGCGATTCTGCGCGAAGAAGTTCATGAAGCACTGAGCGAACTCACCGAACGTGAACGCGAAGTCGTGAACCTGCGCTACGGCCTCTCCGGTGGAAAAGCGCACACTCTGCAAGAGTTGGGTGCGCACTTCAAGGTTTCGCGCGAACGCGTGCGTCAGATCGAAGGCCAGGCACTACGCAAGCTGCGCAAGAGCGGCCTTTCTTCCGTTGTGGAAGTGGAAAAGCTCGAACAGAAGTCGGAATCTTCCAAATAATAAAGCAGGACGAAGAAAAGCGGAGCGCAAATGTGCGCTCCGCTTTTTTGTGCGTGCCGGACATGTATTTATCAGCCTGTAACTTAAGTTTCCCCGGCACTCACAGAATAGGAACAGCCAATGAAGAACCGCGCGCGTCAGCAAGCCGGAAGGGCGAAAGCCTCTTACCAGGCTCCAGGGGTGCCGGAGAAGCAAGAATGGTAAGCCCTTCCACTTGCTGACGCGCGTGGTTCTTCCGGTAAGCACCAAGACTAATTATTATTCGCCAACGGGTCCCAGGAGCTTCGTGTGTGATTGGTGTTGTGAAAAGTGCGTGCTTCCTGCACCACTTTATCAGAGCGCAGCCATTTCACATGGCCATCGGTATAGGCCACGTTGATGCCGCCTAAATGTCGTCCGGTTTTATAGTCGCTTTCCTGCGCCGGGCAGTTGGGTGCATGGGTGCAGCCGGTGAAAGAATCGCTGGAGGCCATAGTGGCGTAAGGCGCGCCGCCGGGAATGAAGTAGTTGGGAGCGTTGATGCTGTGGGCGTTGACGGGGTCGATGGTGTAGGAAGAAAGATCCATGAGCATGAAGGTGCCCGCTGCAGAGACTATTTCAGCTATTGCCAGCGACGGAGCTGCGTTGCGCAGCACTTTATTGTTGGCACCATAATGGCCTTCCTTGCTGTTCGCTATGGCACCGGGCTGAATAGGAAAGCTAGACGAGGGGCAGAAGAATACCTGCGTGCTGCGATGATAGGGGTGAAGAGTTTGCGGCCAGATCCAGTTGTAGACGCCCGAGCCTGAACTCCACACCCCGCCGGGTGGGGTAACGGTGTTGGGGAGCGAAATAACGGTGAGCGGCAGCCTTTCGTCGTAGTCTTGTACGTATTGCATCGCCGCCAGGCCCATTTGTTTGAGATTACTCAGGCAACTGGAACGGCGGGCGTTTTCGCGCGCCCTGGCAAATACAGGGAACAAGATGGCGGCGAGGATCGATATGATGGCTATGACGACCAATAATTCGATGAGCGTGAAAGCTCGGTTGCACTTGTTTGGCATCGGATTCTCCCAAAAAGTTTAGTTTGCGGCTGATTGGAGTACATCATCGGCAAGACGGCTGTAAAGGCCGTGCGGCGCGGCCACGATATTGACTTCGTCTCCTGTTTCAAATGTTGCAGGCATTTGCAAAAGGGGATGAGAAAGCGGCACTTTGTCTTCAAGAGCGCGTCCACGTACCATCGTCCATAAAACATTGGCCCAGAACTCGTTTCCAGCAGGGACACGTGGGCCGGGCGAGCCACTGTTTGCGGCATAGGTTGCCAGAGGCCAGTTGAAAGTTTGAGTCCACTTCTCCATATTTTTGACGCCGCGCTGGAGTTGTGCTTTCAACTCCGCCTGGGCAGGTGCCGCCGCCGGTTTTTCCGTGGAGATCGTGCTGAGCGTTTGAGCGAGGCGGTTAACACCAATCCAGTCTTTATCGTTGGTGCCATTGAACGGCACGCCGGTTTTTTCGACGGCGGCTTTATAGGCCGCCAGTTGCGTAGCGTCATCGGTGAAATAGACCTGACGTTGGAACATCGCAATGGGACGTCCGGTTTCAATATCGTGATAAAAGCTGTATTTGGGCAGTTTGCCTTGTAACCAGGCTGCCCAGCGTTTAGGCGGTTCGAGAAACCGGGTTTGGCCGGTTAAGCGATAGGCGTTCATCAACTCCTGCGCGGCCATAGCCGAAGCGAAGTTTTCCAGGGCTACCGGCTCGAAATGGCGTGCGGAAATCGGGTTGTTTTGCGCATCATATTGCTGCGCCCAGCCGATGGCACCGCCGGTGGTGGATTTATCGATGAAGGCATCGAGAATCCATTGCGCTCCTTTCAGGTAAGCCTGAAGATAACGCTTCTCACCGGTGAGGCGGTAGCCCAGCAGTAACACTTTCATACTGCCGGTGGTGGTGAAGTCGTTGAATTCCCCGCCCTGCAACTGGCCATTCTGGGTTTCTCCCGCTCCTTTTTGAGGATTGAAATGATGCGACCACGAGCCGTTGGGGTTTTGCATCGAAATCAGCTTGTTGAGGCCGCGCATGGCTGCTTGTTGATACTGTGTTTCGCCCGTCAGCTTATGCAGATAAAGCAGTAACAAAATCGGCCCGCTTTGCACGTGGTCTTCAATGGCAATGCGGTCGGGATAGTCGATGACGATGCCTTGTGGCGTTTTCGACCAGCTATAGGCCCACCAGCCATCGGGTTGCTGGGCTTCGAGAACGGCTTGTGCCGTGCGTTTGGCGACTTCGAGATACTCCGCATCGCCCAGCGCATCATAGGCCATGGCATAGCGCAACGCCGCCAGCGAACTGGTGCTGTCTTTGGAGTTGGTGTAACGGTTATCGGCCAGCGGCGACCGCGTCGTGCCCGACATATACGCCATGCCCGAAGGGTAGGCGAACGAGAAGTTCCAACCACCGGCTTTGTTCTGGTAGCGCGCCTGGGTATCGAGTGTGGTGCGCAGTTGCGCTTCCATGGTTTTGAGAGGTTCGGTTTGGAAAAGCACGGCCTGCGAACGGAGCCAGTCAGGAGTTGGGGCCTGGCCGCGCGCAGCGGTTTGAGGAGCTTGAGGTGAGAGCCATTCATCCAGCGCACGGTTGGAAATAAGTAGTTCGTCGAGTAAGCCGGGGAACACGCCCTGGCGGGAATTGCTGAAATTGGGCTGGTTGGCCAGCATGAAGTAGTCGAAAGCCCCGGCGCTGAACGTAGCGGGCAGGGTGCCCTCGCGCAGTTGACTATCCACACGCAGCCAGAACTTGCGGTGAGGTAGATCCCAGGAAATAATGACCTCGTGCCAATCGACCGGATTCAGGTTTTGGGTGGAAACCGCAACGCTGGTTGTCATGGGATGCGTCGGCAACTGACCCTCAAGGGAAAGATAGGCCGAAGAGGTGTTAAGTAGGCCAAAAGAGATTTCGTTGGTCGTGCTTTTGTAGAGTAGAAAGTTGAAGCCCGGCAATTTTTCCATGACTTCGGGCGAAGCGGCGCGGTAAGGCACGTTGCGTTCGGCGGCGGCGATGAAATACTCTTTGCCGTCCTGGAAAATATTGCTATTTACCGGGCTTTTCATCCAGAGACGCAAGGTGCCTTTGGCGGCAGGGAGGTT
>DAITOV010000127.1:0-12051 GCA_036833945.1 Abditibacteriia bacterium | reverse complement strand
CCCGCAGAAAAGCAACGTCTGACTGCCAATCAGGCCCAGTTAGCCAAGCGTGAAAAAGAGCTTGCCGTGCGCATGGGCGACCCCCTGATTCAGGTGCAAGCTCCACAAGACGCCCAGCAAGTGGTGGCGGTGTTCCCCGGTGGCGAGATCAAGCAGATGATCTTCAACACCGATTCCAAGCAATGGGAGGCCCGCTTCGACGTGCCGACCTATGCGGTAGAGGGAGCTTATACGGTATCGGTAATCGTGGTGTTCAAAGACGGTACCCGCAAACACCTGACCATGCGTTTCCATGTCGATGTGACAGCGCCCGGCGGTGCGGGCAAGGCGCTGCTCATCGATAAGGACGGAGCGAAACTGCTGCGCCTCGAACTCGATGCCGATGAAGATACCGCGCGCGTGCTGGCGCTGTTGCCTAACGGTCAGAAAGTAGAGCTTTCGCCTTCCACGCAACAGGAGAACCGCTTCTTCGCCCTGGCACCGCTCACCGGTAAAGGCCAACAGGCATTGGAACTCAAAAGCTTGAACGTAGTTTTCATCCTCACCGACAGAGCGCATAACCGCACCACGGTGACGGTGGATATGAGCCGATGAAAAGGAAACGGGCTTTGCTGGCCCTGGCGGTTTTGCCACTGGCGGCGTATCTGGGCAGTAGCCTGGCACAAATGCGTCAGGCTGTGCCCGTCACGCCGCCCGGCGATGCGCTGTTCACCAGCACGGCCTCGGTCACCAGTTTAGCGATTGGCCTCAATGACGAATTGTGGGCAGGTACAACCGGCGGCATTTTGCATCGCGGAGCTACCGGTTTGTGGAAGAAATACACCCGCCGCAACGGGCTGTCTTCCAATGAAGTGCAACAGATTCAAGTCGATGAAAATGGCATCTTACACGCAAACTTACCGCGCGCCGTCGCAGTATTCAAACAAAACACCTGGGAGGTGAGCAAGGCTGTCATTCCTCCCAACACTGCGCAAGCTGTTGAAATCGAGTGGCGAGGCAACACCGTCCAAGCCACGCCAAGTGGGCTGCGTATCCGGCAGAAAAAAGAGAAGGAATGGAAGCCGATTGCCCTGCCCGCCTCACGCGGCTCACACGTCAGCGCAATGATGATTAAGGGCGGGCAACTTTGGCTTGCACTTTATGGCGACGGCGTATGGAGCTACGACGGCACTACCTGGCACAAACCCGTGCTGAGCGTGCCCGAAGCGGCGCAAGACACCACAGCCTTGGCCTTCGACGAGAAAACCCAAACCCTGTGGCTGGGCACCCGGCGCGGCGGAATCTGGCAGTATGTCAACTCTAACTGGCAACAGTATCGCCAGCCCGATGAACCGCTGGAACACAACGCGCAACGACTTGCTTTCTACGATGGTTCGCTCTACATGAGCACGCTTGAAGACGGCCTGCAAAAGCGCAGTGGCCAGGGCTGGCAGCAGGTGAGCAACCCTACTCTTTCTTCCGGTGCCACCCGCTGCCTGGTGCCTTTTGGCGGCAAGCTCTATGTTCGCCACGGCGGCGGAAAAGTCGATGCCTTCGACGGCAGAGACTGGACGACGAATGTCTTTCCCCAACTGCCGCGCCAGAAGGCGTTCGCCATGGCAGCCGATTCCCACAAAATGCTCATCGCCCAGTGGGGCGGCTGGAGCGAGTGGGACGGCAAACAATGGGCGCATTTCCTGCGTATCCCGGAACTGCAAGGCATCCCGGTAATGGCAATCTTTCCGATGGGCGATAAAGTGTGGCTGGGCACCCAGAGCCGGGGCGTGGGTGAGTATTCGCGATCATTGCAAACCTTCCGCTGGCACGATGAACGCCACGGCCTGCCGGACGACTGGATTACCTGCTTCTCCCGTAGCGGGAATACCCTTTTCATCGGAACTTTCGTAGGCGGCCTGGCACGCTTCGATGGCAAACGCTGGCATGCCGCGCCGGAATTGACCGGCGATAACGTCACCGACCTGCGCAGCGATTCTCATGGCAACCTCTTTATTGCCACCCGTCGCGGCATTTGGCAACGAGATAAGGCTGGAGCTTTGAAGAAGCTGAACAACGCCCATCCCTGGCTCGATACCGAAGCCCAGGCGCTGTGGTCAAGTCCGCAAGGTTTATGGATCGGGCTGCGCACCGGAGTGGCATTTCTCCAAAACAAAAAGGAATGAAGTTGTAGAACTTAGATCTTGGAACTTAGATCTTAGGAGAGGTCTGGCAGAGCGAATAGCCTCAGTTCTTAAATCTAAGTTCCGCCGTTCCCATCTGTGTTTATCTGTGTGCATCTGTGGTTAATTCAATAAAAAGCACTCACGCAAACTCAGCGGAGCCGCAGACTTTACGTGCTATAAACGCGTGAGAGTCAATCACCAGGGATAGTCTTTTAATTTGCGAGAGCAGATTGAATATCATCGGGAATGATTGAAGTCGGTCTGCTAAATACTTGGTTTCTGCCGTTTTCCTTTGCCGCATAGAGCGCGTTGTCGCCTTGTTTCATCCATTCGTCAATGTTTTCGCCCGCCTCAAGCTCACTCAACCCGATGCTTACCGTCACGCGACAGCCCTCGATAAAATTGTTTTTTGAAATCAAAGCACGGACTTCCTCCGCCAGAACCAACGCGCTACTTCCAGACGTATCGGGCAGCAACAACATAAATTCTTCGCCGCCGATCCTGAATAATTGGTCGAGACGGCGTATGCGTCGACTGATGAGCACAACGAATTCCTTCAAAACATGATCCCCGGCAGCGTGGCCGTAGGTATCGTTAATGCACTTGAACTCATCAATATCGATGAACAGTATCGAAGCCGGCATTTGAGTGCGCCGTTTCCGCTCCAGCGCTTCTTCGAGGCTCGATATCATCTGTCGGCGATTGAAAGTTCCCGTCAAAGGATCGCGGAGGGATTGCTCGACCAATTTTTCCTGAAGTTTCTCAATGATGCCGAGAAAAATATGCATGAAAAGCACCGTCACAGATAGCCCGAAGACAAATCTCAGCGCAAGGCGGAAATCCAGCAGATAGAAGCTTGCGGAACCGATGTAGAAAAGAAATATGGCGGTGTAAATTCTCGCCAGCTTATGCGATACCGAAAAGCAGATAAAAATGACTACAGGGAAGGCCCAGTAGGTCCCATGAACGCCCCGACTTTCGAGAGCAATCCCGACCAGCGCCGCCAACCCGACGATCAATAACATTTTGGCGGTGAAAACTCCCTTCCGGTAATGAAGTGCGGCGGCATTCAGGATGAGAATTACCAACAGGCAGGCCAACCCCACTGCAAGTGTGATCAATCCCCGACGCAGATTAAAGATCATTACGGGAAGAAGAATTCCAAAGAGAGCAATGACGAAGCGGAACATCAGCCGCTCTCGATAGGCTGAGACAAGATCATCTTTTTCGGAATTCTCATTGAACCATAAACTCAATGTATTCATTTTGGTTTTAGTTAATTCGGAACAGTAATGGTTTAGACTGATTTGAGTGCGAAGCCAGGCAATAAGCAGTGAATGAAATACAGTTCAGCCCAAAACCACAGTCTGCGTCGAACGACTCCATGCGTGCGACGCTCACTAAGTTTGCCTCAGGAAGGAGTGTCCTAGCCATTATCGCATGTTAGAGCCACTCTAATCTTATTTTTCTGTAAAATAAATCTCTGCGTAGGCCAGCGGATGAATTTACGGCAGACAAGCAATAAATAGAGGCTTTATCAAAGACAAACTCCATCAGCCCGAGCAGCAGGCGCATTTACTCCGCTATTATCAACGAATCCATCGTGCGCTGCATTTTTAAATACGCGCGACAAAATCCTGACGACGTATTTAACCAATCCTGCACGGAGAAGATGTGGCACCTCAATCACAGCAAAAACATTCCCGGCTTCGAGGGTTGATTTGACGAAGAGTTCTCCCGTTTGAATTCCAACCATGCAAAATAGCTTTTTTGCCGACGTCACATTGTAAGTTAAAACGAGTCTCGGCCAATCACTGCCTCATTCTCACGACATTGTAAAAAATACTCTCTTTCCGTTTTTTTGCATCCCGCCAATATCGGCCCTATCAACCTGCATGTAAACCGGTTTAATAACCGGGTAAATTAATACTATGAAAAATCTCCACTCCAAAATTGCCATCGCCGTTTTGAGTTTATTTTTTCTGGCCCACGCGGGTGTAACACAAGAACCGCCGAGCGCCTTCACCAGGCACGACACGCCGGTGCGGGTTTCAGAAGCGCGCGGCGTTTTGGCTGTTCGCGACAGTAAAGGTGCACCGCTAGTTGCAGCGCTTGCCCGCGACCGGGTGGGTATTCTGGTGCGAATTTCGCTCATCATTATCGACCCCACCAGCGGCAAGGCGCAGCAATACTGGTATCCTGAGCGCAACGTTGGATCGGGCGATTCGTTCGCTTCCCTACGCGGCGCGAACGGGCGATTGTACACCACTATCGGCGACACTTTTCTGGAGTTCGATCTCGATAAACGCGTGTGGAGTTTCGAGGGCAAAATCAACGGTATGGCGATGTCGTTCACCCCAGCGCCGAACGGCCAACTCTTTTTCGCAACGCATCCCACCGCCACCTTATACCGCTTCGACCCGCAAACACGCCTGCTGGAGGAACTGGGACGGCTCGACGACCATGAAAAATACGTTTTTACGTTAACTGCCGGCAACGATGGCTGGGTGTATGCGGGAATCGGCACGGCACGTGGCAATCTGGTCGGCTTCAATCCGCAAACACGACAACGCGTGCAATTTGCCCAAGAATCCGAGCGCAAACGCGGCAACGGCCACGTTTATTTATCCACCGATGGCCAGGTTTACGGGCGCGCCCTCAATATAAAAAGCAGCCCACTCTTCAAACTTGAAAACGGTATCGCCACGCCGGTACCGGAGAACGTCGAGCCACCCTCCGCCGTGACCGGCGCGATTCGCCTCACAAGAACGGTGCTCGATTTTCCCGGCGGAGGAAAAGTCACACGCTTCGACTTAGGAAGCCGCATTGCGGAAATTGAACTCGACGGCCAAACCAAGCGCATCCCTTTTGATTACGATACCAACGGTGCGGGTCTTTCCGGTCTGGCCCTGGGGCCAGGCGGCAAACTGTATGGTTCCAGCAATCATCCGGCACATATTTTTTCGCTCGACGCGGTAACGGGAACACTGCAGGACTTGGGTAACATTCCGTCACTTGGCGGCGGCAACTTTCCCAGCTTTGCGACCAGCGGCCAGTTTCTCGTCGGTGCCACCTACGGCAATGGGGGCGCAGTCTACGAATACGATGCCACGCGCCCGTGGGACCCTGCTCATGAAAATCCCGAAGCAGCCAACCCGCGTATGATACGCCAGTTTCGAGAAGTGCAGCGGCCACGCGCCAGCCTCAAGCTGGACAACGGCAAAATTATTTTCAGTGGTTACGGCGGCTACGGCGTAACTGGTGGCGGTATTTTAATCTACGATCCGGCCACGCGCACAGTTTCCGCCAAATCGTCCGATGAGCTTTTGCCCAATCACAGCCCCATCGCATTAGTCCGTGCGGATGAAAAAACAGTCGTGGGCGCAACCACCATAGAAGCACCCGGCGGTGGTCGTGTAATTGCCAAAGAAGCCGAATTGTTTTTAATGGATGCCGACACCCTCAATGTGACTTATCGCACGGTTCCGGTTCCAGGAGCGAACGCGATTTACGGCTTAGTCGTCGGCGACAATGGTTTGGTTTACGGCCTGACGAACCGATCGAAGCTGTTTGTGTTCGACCTCAAAACCCGCAAAGTCGTGCATGAGGCAGACTGGAGTCCGTGGGGATCGGCCTTCAATCCCGGCTACCCTCTGTGGCGTGGCGATAATGGGCGTATCTACGGTTTGCTTTCGAATTCGATTATCCGCCTCGACCCCGATTTCACATCCGAGAAACTCACCTGCACACCAGTCACAGTTTCCGGCGGCGGCATTCAGATTGGTAACCAGGTGTATTTTTCCTCCGGCTCTGAACTGTATAGCGTGGACATGACAAAGCTCAACAGCGCAAAGTAAACCGGAGAAATAATGTGCGGCTTTGCAAGTCGTTGCTTTCTTCAAAGCTGCACATTACTCGCCTCACTTTCTGAACTATCGTAAAAAGCTTCTGATCTTGCCCAATCCATACTCCAGACCTCATTGATTGTCGTTGGCGTGGCAGCGCGTCCTCGCTTCTCACACTTGTAACGCTTGCGATATTTGGGGCGCAAATCAAGGAGCAATCTGGCTGACTCCGCATTGATGAGCTTCACTCACCCAGTGTCCAAGTCCCGAAGTGGTGCGGTTCTTGGAATCCGGAGACAAATTGAGACCACGAAGAGAATTCGGTTTTTTTGCTGGCACGTTGGCGCGATAGATTCGCGTTAATTTGTAACCCTGGACGAGCATTTGTGACACCGATTTCTTTCCAAGGAATCTGGATTTCCGCTGTCCAGCCGGTATCCGTCTTTTGCGTAGCCGATTGCCAATTTGGGTTATATTTCAGGTCGCTGCTGGTTCCAGTGTTGAGGGCATCCCAGCGATCGTTAGCAGGGTTCAAGATGAAATGATAAAACACTGCAGTCGCATCATTGGTGGGTTGGCCTGGCTTAAGAATAGAAATGTCCAAACTTTCCCCATTCCAAATATTGCCGTCGTGCCCCGCGCTGACAACTTTTTGCTCTTTCATGTTAGGTTCCTCGCAATGAAAAGCAATGTATAAGTTGTTCTCGTCGTAAGTGACAACAGCCCTGGTTCGAGCTTCGATCGGACTCTCACCGTTGATTGGCACATAACCAATAAAGGGATTTAGCCAGGATGAATTCAGGTTGTTAATCTCATCCAATTTTCCATCAATCTGTAGCTGCTGCTGAGGATTTAAACGCGGTAACGTTGCGTTGCGCCGTTCCAGCTTTTTATCTATTTTAGCCTGTGCCGTTACGAAAACAGACTCCATACTGTAGCCCAACTCTTCGCTGTTTTTCAGCTTTGCTTTCGCAGAAACTATTGCATCCACGATACCAGCGGGAGGTGCTTGCCCATAGCTCACCCACCCTTTTGTCACTGAGCTCCTGGTGTGGTTAAACCAGTCCATTCTTTCGCTATACAACCACACATATTCATCGCTGGTTTTTAGTGCATAATAGACGTTCTGCTCAACCCATTTCGCTCGCTCTTCGGGAGTCATGCCTGCAGAAACATTCGGTTTGAAGCGCATGGCATAAAGATGATCCAGATAAACCGCATTGCCGGCACGCACCTGGCGTTCGTATTTTTCTTTGAGTTCATGCGGAACGTTAATCTGTGATCCCTGACGAATGGCCCAGTAGTAGCTGTAGTACTCCTCTGGTTTGGTGTAGTAATAAGATGCTTCATTCCCATCAATCAACTGCACCTTGGGCCCTGCCTGGTCCAACATGCCGTTTAAGAATGGCAACATCAGCCCATAAATATTCTTTTCTATGGCTGCCGGTCGCTTGGCCGGATCGAGATTATGCGTGTTGTAATGGAGCCAGCTGTACTGCAAAAACATTAATAACTTGAGATTTGGTATTTCGCTTTCCATGGCGTTCATAAACTGCTGCCCACGTTGGTAAGCTTTCACCGAATATTGCTCAAAGGTATATTGGTCGATATGCTTTTGTTTGGCATAATGCCATGGAGAACTCCCATAAGACTCCGGATCAAACACGATCCCCATGCATCCGGCAGCACGGGCAGCCTTGGCATTATATTTCACCTTGGAAAGGACTTTTTCCCAATCACTATCGCTATACCAATCCATACTGGAAACAGAGTAAATGGTAAGGAAGTTATCCGTGAATTTGTCCCATTTAATCGATGAAACAACCTTGAGTTGGTTTTCCCTATAGTCGGGGTCTTCCTTCCAATCTTTCACATCGAAGATATTGCTTTCCTGGGCAGGCAGCCGAAAAGCGATGCCCTCGAAGGGCCTTTCTTCCATTTTCCGGATGTTATCGCGAATAAATGCAGGGTCACTCGCATAGAACTGATCGCAGCCATATTCGATGAGCTTTTTTCCAGTCGCCGCAGTAAATGAACTTACTGGCTTAGGTTGGGCCACTGCAGCAGCTACTGAGAACAGAACGCAACAAATCGTTAGCAAAGCAGATAAAACCTGCTGATTCCAGCGAGCAAAGCGAACGGCACTCATAGTGATAGCCGGGTATTCTTTCTGAGATTGATGTAAAGACATAATTTTATTTCTATGCGGAATAACTCATTTGCTTCCCGACGGCTTGTTCTTGGTGAAATTAGGGAAATGGACGGGTTGCCCATTTTTTTCGATCGATTGCACAGAAAGGGGAAAAACACTGCTGATAGCGACGGCGTCATAAACATCGAATTCAGGTTGTCGCCCTTCCTGAATTGCAGAGAGGAATTCTTTCAGGATGAAATAATCTCCAAAACGTTTGTCTGCTGTTTCTGCCACGGCCTTGTTTTCTTTCCACCACGGATGTTCATAATCCGCCGCATATTTCCAAAGCGATTGCCAGGCAGCCGTGTCGCTATCTGTAGTTCCGGATGCGAAAGATCGTAGCCACACCAGCGGTTCTTCTTTGATATCTCGCCCAGAAACAAAAGCGCCCAGGGTGCCTTGCAATCCATAATGCAAATAATTCCAGGGACGAGGCGAGGAAAAGTCGTTGCGCAGGTAAATAACGACGCCGCTTTTGGTGCGGATGAGCGACAAAGCGGAATCGCCCTGTTTCCAGAATTCCGGTTTAGCGCCAGGATGCTCGGCACCGAACAATTCGCGGCAGTAAGCAACTTGCGACGCGGGCTTTGAGGCAATCGTTATCATGTAGTCAAACGAATCCGTGCGGTTGATACCAAGCCATTGCGACACCGGCCCCAGTGAGTGCGTGGGATAGTTGACACCATTGAAATCGCGGAGCAATTCACCGCGCCATCGCAAACTTCCATCGGGCGCAATGGTGCCGCTGCGCACATCGTGAATGTATCCGCATTCTGCATGAGTGAGTTCGCCAAAAACTTCCTGTTCCGCCATATTTCTCACCAGCATATTCATGCGGCTATAGCAGAAGTTTTCAGCCATCATGTAAACAAGGCCGGTATTCTCGACGGTTTCTACCAACTCCCAACATCCCTCAAGGCTATGCGAAGCTGAGACTTCGCTCAATACGTGTTTCCCTGATTGCATCAGTTGCACGGCTTGTTCGGCGTGCAGTAATAATGGCGTCGCCAAAACGACGGCATCGATTTCAGGGTCATCACAGATCGCCTGGAATTCAGTGGTGGTTTTTATTCCTGGCCATTGATTTTTCCAATGTTCAAAGACTGCCGGGTTCTGATCGCAGAGTGCTACCAATTCAGCTTGTTCGGGAAAGAGAGCAAGCTGTCTGCTGTAAGCAGAACCACGGCCTCCGCCGACGAATGCTAAGCGTATTCGTTTATTTGTTGACATAGATTCAGTTTTCTTTTAGGTTATTGTTTCTCGATTATGGCTCCAGACAGCGGGTTTATATGAAAGTGCAGAAACATCATTCACTGGATGCTGAAAGTGGGCTTACCTCCCGTGGTAGCCAGCGTATTGGCTCCTGAATACACGGTAGCCAGGGTAGCACTTGTATCGCTAACCCCTTTCATCCACTTCACATGACCATCCGCAAATGCAATGTTAGAACCGGTGAGATGGCGCCGGGCCCCGCTGTCGGTTCCTGATACGGGAAGTGTGGCAAGAGTGAGTGTTGTCGTGGTTGGGCAAGACCAGGTAGCAGTGGCAGTTGCGAAAACAAAACCGCAACCACCAGCAGAATAAGACCCGGCATTATCGCTTACGCCATCTCCAAGCAATACCGTGGACGCCGGAGAACTGAATGCCGCATCAGATTGTGCATTGGCCAACAGGTTCATCCAATAATTCGTATATCCTGCTCTGGTGGGGTCGGGAGTTAAACCATTGACAGATGTTAACGGGGCTCCATTAGGAGCACTGGGGCAGATAAATACCTGAGTACTTTTTAAATACGGTTGTAAGGTGTCTGCCCAGGCGTAGGGATTAGTCGCAGTGACTTGAGCGGCAGGCCGATTATAATCATGCGCCAGCCATTTTTCATTATTATCCTGACTGTACATGATTATCCCCATAGCAATCTGCTTGAGATTGCTTTGACAAGAAGAACGCCGGGCGTTTTCGCGTGCTCTCGCGAAGACAGGGAAAAGGATAGCTGCAATTATAGCTATGATGGCAATTACAACCAAAAGTTCTATGAGTGTAAAGGCACTTCGCTTCTGATGAGATTTGGTGATTTTCATTTGACTCCTTATTGAATAAATTACTAACTTGTATCGCCTGAGTGATTTTCAGTAAACGCCAGTACATAATGCTGCTGCGGATCAATCGAAATAATTTGCAGGCTCACAATATATACCAAATTTCATAATAGAACTTGTCGGCTGCATCATTCGTAAACTGATCGAGTTCGGCCAGTAAATCTGACGCAGTCGAGCCAATGCTTTTCTTGTAATAGATTTCTCGACGTTTGGCATTATTAAATATACCCCGGAGACCGACGTTCCAAACAGCTTAATCGGCTATTAACACGTACAATCGGCTGATATTCTCTATAAACACGGGAGACGCATGGATACCGGAGCGACCTGTTCTTCCGCCTTACAGGCTTCGCCGAGCGTATGTAAAATATTCAACTATGCGCCTGGCTGCAAAGAAAAACTTTCATATTGCCGATCTTCCTGAATTAATCCGCGTTCTCGTGCCATCCCCACAAGAGCGGATGAGTTCGCGCATGACGATTGCCCAAATCGCCTTAAAAGACGCCGTATTAGCACCGGATGTTACCGCAACACCTCAAAAACTACGCAGCAAACGCATCAGCAGCAAAGGGCCGCGTTTCTTTTCCAATGTTACGGCGTTAACCGCGCGATGGCGCGAAGATGGCTTGATGGAATCGAAAGGCATTCCCAAACTTGTGCTGGTAGCCGAAGGACATTCTGATTTCCCGGTTGGGCAATACGCTCTTCATTGCGGGAAAGGCGAGTTCATCATTTGCCCGTCTGGCCAGCCACATCCCGATGGGAGCCGACCTCATCTTGACGAGGAAAATCAATTGGCGGGAACAGTTTGCTGCCTGGTTTGGTTCCAGGCTTGGGAATCGGGTATTCGCTGTTGGAGTTGCTACAGCCGAGGAACTGAGCATTATTACGAAGATAAAAGACATCTCTTCATTCTCAACGAACAGGTCGGCCAGATCTTCAACCTGCTTTGCGAAGAGGCGGAACATCGCAAGGAAGGCTATTTCGGGATTTGTGAGGGTCTACTGACTGCTTTAGTGACGCTCATTAATCGCGAACTGAGTGCGGCAAATTTTTACTTGTCGCACTCTACCTATACGCCGCCGCGCGTGGCAGCGCCGGTGGCGGCAGCAGATCGTGATCCCATTATGCAGGCTCAAGAGTACATCCGCTCCCATCTCAGTCAACCTCTCACGATCGAAGGAGTGGCTCACAAAGTTTTGATGTCACGGGCACAGTTCACCAAACGATTTCGACAGGAAACGGGTAAAACCTTCATGGAGTTCCTGCTCGAATGCCGCCTCGAACACGCCAAAACCTTGCTGAAAGAATCGGATTGGACGGCTTCCTTCGTCAGCGAGCACTCAGGCTTTAAATCTTATTCCTATTTCGGTAAGTTTTTCCGTGCCCAAACGGGCATGACGCCAGGAGAATTCAGGCGGCAAGCAGGCGCCCACTCTCCCAACTCTGCGGATACAGAAAATGTAAGCCGATAGGGCATTTTACCCCTGCGCCCAGCCACCGCGTGCCAAGCGCCCTTACCACCCCTTCCGCAACCCCAAACTCACTTTCCAGCCTGAATACTGCGCTCCACTCAGGTCGAAGGTATAACCAGCGGCGGCGTAGGCGCTCCAACTGCTGCTCTGGCTGGGAGTGAGGGCAAAACCGACTTGCACTTCGCCGGAGGTGCCGCCGATGGCGGTGCCGGACGTAGCGCCCATGCTGCTGACGGTGGCTTCTTCGTTGAGGGTGTGCCACAGGTTCGCCCGCACCCA
>DAITOV010000126.1:0-12101 GCA_036833945.1 Abditibacteriia bacterium | reverse complement strand
TTCTAAGGCCATGTTTGTTTTTCGTCAACGCATCTACGTTCTTACCCTCCAATAAAAAATGAGAATGCACTATTTCCTGCCTTTTGCCTACGATAACGCTGTATCAAATACGTTGAGCACCGTTGTTTAATGAAAGTAAGAACAGGTGCAACATCAAGCCATATCAATTTAGCTATTAATGCCCAATATACAACACGAATAAACCATGCAGCAACTGTATAATGCCAACCTAAATATGTCAAAACCGGCACGTATGACAGTACGAGAAAAACAAATATCGCAAGAGTGGGCTCTTGCATGCGATATTTGGCCAACAACCAGATTGTATAGATTGTCAGGAACAGAGTGAACACTTCAGGCAGCTGCAATCGGGAGGAAGCCGGATCGAATAGATACCAGAACGTTTCACTGATACCGTAAGTCATCGCACAATATGCCATCAAAACAGCAAGGCTCGAAATTAACACCATCGGCACTGCAAAAGGACGTTGCAGAAAAAGACGACCGGAATGCGATTTAGACCAGCGCAAAAGAAAACCGCTCCATGTAAATAACAATAGAATCAGACCAGGAAACCAATATTGAGCGGTAAGCACATGGCGATAGAAGGGATGAAAGACATACAGAAATGGCTTACGCACAAAATGTATCGGCTTGAGTTGCGGATTGCGCGGATCGATTAAAACCGAAGCTCGATATGCCCACAGTGCAAACACGAAAGTAAACAATAATGCAACTTGCACCATCCCGGTTCTCCATGCCACACGTGCCTGGATTCCGTCATAATGACGTCGAAAAACAACAATTGCCAGGGCAAATGCAGGGAAAATATAAACGTGTTCCTTCGTAAACACTCCCAGCAAGTAGAACCCCCACGCCGCAAGCAAATGGTTGCGTTTTGCAGTTTCATTCCAAACATCAAAATAGAACACCGCACACAACAACCAGATATTCATTAGCAGTTCCTGGTGAACCGGATACCATGCCAACCAGTAGGATGGCGTGATTCCTCCCCAGTTGAAAAAGCGGAGAGAGTTCGCCAGAATAATGGCAAGCCATAAGCAAGCTCTACTGTGGGTAAAACGCCAGGCAAGCACGCCGCTCAGCCACGAGTTGGCCGCCAATAGGAAAACCCCAATCCAGCCTACCCATAGAAAACCCCATTGCAACCCTATCCAATTCTCAAGCCAGTAGAGATAAGATGCCAGAGGGCGGTAAGCGCTAATACCGTCCTGAATCCAAGTTCCCGTCCACCATCTTCCGCTATCGAATATTAAATGCGGCACCTTTGTTGCGCCGCTCATAATGGAGGGAACATCATTCATCACCAGCATCTGCGGGAGGGAAACCCAATTCAGAAAATCCAGGTTGAAAATCAATGCGAGTATAAACGAACAGACGCCCAAGACTAATTTTTCTCTAATGCTCATACTGTCATTTTTATAAAATCGTCATCGCATCGACATCAATAGTTAAGCCATCCAACTCCTTGGCCGAAAGTTCATCGTAAACACGCAAAATGCGATGCAAGCGCGGGCGGTTGCGGTCGCGCAGCATCAGGTGAAAACGGAATTTGCTCTTCACACGCGCAATGGGACACTCGACCGGCCCCAATACCTCGCAACCGCCACTTGTGGTGCCCTGCTCCTTAACGTTCGCTACCTGGAATTTGGTCGCTAACTGTTCGATACGCGAACGGGCGACATCCATATCTTCGTCGGAAGAAATAATGTTGACGATGTAAGAAAACGGCGGGTACGGCGGGTCCTGCCGCTGCTCGATTTCCTGATGCACGAAACTTTGGAAGTCTTGCGCAATGGCAGCTTGAATCGCATAGTGATCGGTCGAAAGAGCCTGGATCAAAACCTTGCCCGGCCTCTCGCCACGCCCTGCCCGGCCTGCCACCTGGGCCAAAAGTTGGAAGGTGCGTTCGGCGGCACGAAAATCGGGCACGTTGAGCGCCTGGTCAGCCGAAATGACGCCAACCAGAGTGACATTGGGAAAGTCGAGTCCCTTGGTCACCATTTGCGTGCCGATGAGTACCTGCGCCTTTCCCTGCCTGAATTCGCCCAGAATTTCGCCGTGCGCGCCTTTGCGTTCGGTGGTATCGCGATCAAGGCGCAAGACATTGACGTTCTCCAGGCCGTTTTTACTGAGAAACTGCCGCACTTCACTCTCGACTTTTTCGGTACCGGTACCGGTAAAGCCCATCATACGGTCGGTGCATTCGGGGCACTCTTCAGGAACTTTCTTTTGAAAACCGCAATGGTGACAGCGCAACTCGGCGGCACCCCGATGATGGGTAAGAGCGACTTCACAGTTTTCGCACCGCTCGACATAACCACAGCCTGTGCATTGCACGTAAGTCGCAAAACCACGGCGATTGAGAAACAGGATGACCTGTTCGCCACGCGCCACGGTTTGGCTGAGTTCATCTTTGAGGGCATTACTCAGCACCGGCAGCGCGCCGTGCCTGGCTTCGGTGGTCATATCGACGACTTCCACTGTGGGCAGCTTGCGTCCACCGACACGCGCCGTCAGGTGGATATGATGATATTCCCCTTTCTGCGCGCGATGCCACGATTCCATGCTGGGCGTAGCCGAGCCTAAAACGACGACGGCATTTTCAATCTGGGCGCGCTTGATGGCTACATCGCGCGCGTGATAACGCGGCAGGGCGTCTTGCTTGTAGGAGTGATCGTGCTCTTCGTCCATCACAATCAGACCCAGATCGCGAACAGGAGCAAAAACTGCCGAACGCGCACCGACCACGATATCGGCTTTGCCGCTGCGAATTTTGCGCCATTCATCGAAACGCTCGCCCACCGAAAGCGCCGAATGCAAAATTGCCACGCGCTCTTGAAAGCGGCGCTGGAAAGTCTCCACGGTTTGCGCGGTGAGAGCGATTTCGGGCACCAGAACCAGGGCACGCTTTTTTAGTTTCAAACAGTAATCAATGGCATTTAAATAGACTTCGGTTTTTCCGCTGGCAGTGACACCCTCCAGCAAAAGAGTTTCCCCGCCGGTATGATTATTGAGCGCACGCTCGATTTGCGCGACGGCATTCTTCTGCTCCTGCGACAACTCAACGCGCTCTACATCGGCCGGAGGCAGGTTCTGGGTAGGAACGCGAGCTAACTCCACCATCACGATTTCGACGAACCCTTTCTTTTCCAGCGTTCGCAATATCGCCGAGTCGACGCCGGGGTCGTGCGCCATATTCGCCATGGGCACGGCAGTGCCCGGCACTTGAGCCATGAGATAACGCAAGGCAACAGCCTGTTTTTGCGCCCGCTTTTCCAATGCCGCCCATTCGTCGTCGCTTAAAGCAAAGCCCTCTTTCAAACGCACGGCGCGCACACGGCGCGGTTTGAGTCCTGCCCCGTGCAATTCGTCCTGCTCCTGGACTACGCCCATCTCCACCAAACTCGCCAGCACACTGCCCAGCGACGATTCGGGAGCGGCAGTGAGTTTTTTGATTTCCTTGACCGAAAGCGGGTGGGCAGCTTCAAGCAGTATCTGCACCACTTCGCGGCGGCGCGGCGAGCGAGCCAGCACTTCTTGCAACTCGCTATCGAGTTCTCCTACAAATGAATATTTACGCCGAGTGGCCGATTGCCAGCCCTGGGGCATACAAACAGCCAAGCACTCTGCCAACGGACAATGATAATAGGCGCTCATCCAACGCGCCAGGCGCAAGGCGTTGGCATCGAAAATCGGCGCGCGTGAAGCCAAATCCGAAATCGAGCGCAACTGCTTCACTTTGGCATCAAGCGTATCGGTGAAACCCACGACGTAGCCCGTCACCGTTTTGCGCCCGAAAGGAACATGCACTGCAAAACCTGGTTGGAGCACGCCAATGAGTTTGGGCGGTATGCCGTATGTCAGTTCGCCGAGCCGCCCGGCCTGGGCACGGTCGATGACGACTTGTGCATACAAAGGTGAAGAGATGGATTCGTGGGGAGAGGGTTTCATGCCGCACTTCATATTTTACAATCTCTTTCGCGAGGATGACGAAATTCGGAGGCTATGGTACCGATCCCGTAAATCATCTGTCTGGACAACGGCTTTAACACAAAGGGCACCAAGGAATCACAAAGAAGGAAAGATGTTTGTGAACTTTGTGTTCACTTCGTGGGCTTTGTGTTGAAAAGGGCAGCACAATCAGGAAGAGAATTTCTGGGACTGGTATGAGTCGGCATCAAAGTCTGGTTGCCTCCCTGTCTACTATCTACCGTCTACTCCCTACTTCATCCGCACAGAGCCAACAAAAAAGCGGAATGATTATAAAAACCATTCCGCTTTGCTTTGAAGGTTCCTGCATGGAAAGGAACCTTCAAAGCGGACAACTTGCAGACGTTACAGCGTATGCAGAGTGACTGCAGACTTGGTGCCATCGGCCAGAACGACCATCAGGCGGCCATCGACAGTATCCATTTCGTATTTGGTGTTATCGGCCATGATCATCTGCATGCGCGAACCTTCCAGCGGAACCGGAACTGCGAAACGGCCATCGTGATGGCGGATTTCGTAGCTACGTCCACCCGAAGCCTGAGCGAAGTAACGTCCGCTCTTTTCAACGACGGGGAGTTCCTCGCCACTGGGTTTGCGCAAAACGACGCGGCCCGTAGCGCGGGTTGAACCAATGGCAACGGTTGCATTCGAGGGACGCAAGGCGGCAGCCATGTTCTCGCCCATCGGTTCGCCTTCGGGACGATAGATGCCATAACCCAGTTCAGCGGCCTGCGAGTCGAAAATCGAACCGCTGTTCAAGCCACCGATGTTCCAGTTGAGCAAAGACTCGCGACGGTCGCGGGGCAAAGTCTGGATACCGATAGAACCGGCATGTTTACCGTTGATGGCGATGGTATCGGCGGCGACACGCGAAGAGAACGGAGTGAGAACGCCCCAACGTGGTGCTTCTACAATACCACGCACTTCGACATTTGAACCCTTGAAGAGCGGAGCAACGCGCTCGGAACCGATACTGCCGCGTGAAACCTGTCGCAGTTCCGGCGGAACGCGGACCAAAGTGTGGCCGGTCGGTGTTTCGATGGCCAGAGCCAGGACATCGTTGCTCTTGTCGACAACGATACCGCGCAGCTTACCCGAAACGACAGAATGCTTGGTATCGGGCAGAACGTAAGCGCGAGCCGAAAGCCAGTCGAAATCGGTAGTGGTGTTGACCGGATACCAGATAACGGGACGATCGCTGCCAAGGGCACGGGCGTTCCAGTATTTACGCTTGCCGGTGCTGGGGGTAACCCATACCGTCAGGTCGCTGCCAACCGGATATTTGGTGTACATGCGACGGGCCTGGGAAGGCGAAAAGCGGATAATCTCTTTTTTGTCCGCTCCCGTGTTGAGGCTCAAGGCCGTTACATAGCCGGAACGATCGAGCCAGTAGTTATCAACCGTGCCTGAAACAGTGATAGGCTCGGGAACCGGTGTGGCACGAACGGCTGCTGCTCCGTATGCTTCGACAGCTTCATCGGCCTTTGCGGTGACGGGTGAGAGAGCCAGGGCACCGATAACGGCAGCACCCAGCAAATACTTCGACAGCAACACTTTCGATTCTTTACGATTTTTCGTTTTCATAGCTTGCATGTTCTCCTTCCTCCTGAAGTTCTAAGGACACGTTTCTTGATAAATGTTTCCAGATTGGTTTTCACCAACGTTTGCGCATGAGATGCAAAAACAATGCCCCAATATTGGCGCAGACTGATTTTTTTTGATTTTTTAATTTTCTACCAGATGTTTACGGAAGAAATTCAGTGTTTCTTCCCCGGCATCTGCGGCGGCTCCGGCGTTGTAAGAAGGACGAGTTTCGTTGAAAAAGGCATGGCCTGCACCCGGGTAAACATTTATTTTCCACGGCTGGCTGCTTTGCTTGAGCTTTTCTTTGAGTTTTTCGACATCGGCCAATGGAATGCTGGCATCGGTTTCGCCAAAATGGCAAAGCAAAGGACACTTGAGTTGCGGTGCGAGGTCTAACGGCGATTCCGGTTTGTTGGGCGTTGTCTGGGCGTAAACAATGCGGCCATAGAAATCGACCGCCGCGCTGAGTTGCTCGCTTTTACAGGCCAGCAAGTATGAATACAAACCACCCATGCAAAAGCCCACACTTCCCACTTTGGCCGCGCCCTGTGCCTGCAAATACTCAACCGCCGCCTGCAAATCGGCAACGATTTTGGTATCCGAAAGCGAACCCAGGAACGCCATCAGCGCCTCACGATTGTTCACATCCAGGTTCGGCGCACCTTCGCGAGTATAGAGGTCGGGAGCCAACACGATATAGCCTTGCGCGGCAAAACGGCGCGCCACGTCGCGGATATGCACGTTCAGGCCCCAAATTTCATGCACAACTATCAATGCAGCTTTAGGACGCACGGCAGGCTCGACCCAGAAAGCACGCATGTCGGTATCGCCGCTTTTATAGGTGATCTCCCGCTCGATCAAACGCGGCGCGCCCGCTGTGACAGCGCCACCACCCGAAGAAGGCTGCGCCTCACCGATTTTGCCGGAGGCCAGCAACGCCATTGCGCCGGTCGCACCGATACCCAGCAAACTTCTGCGGCTCGTGTCGCGCACTTCAGTCAATTTCGGTTCTTCTCGTTGTTCGTTGCTCATACAGTCCGCTCCGCATAGGCTCAGGTTTCAACCAGTTATCTTATCAAACGAACGACTGCGGCCTCCATCTCAATTAATTAGTCTATAAAGTAAATTATTTCTTTTTTGTAAATTCGCTTCTTCTGGGAGCGCAGGCGTCCCGCCTGCTCATGGTGCACGGAACGATGCAGGCGAGACGCCTGCGCTCCCAGAAACGGCTGTTAAAAGATCAAAGTAAAGACTGAATTTACAAAATAATAATATGGCGTCGTCCAACAAATTGTTTCAGGCAATAAAAAACCTCACATTCAAGAGAACGTGAGGTTAAAGAGAAATGAAATTAATGGAGGCGGCGCACGCTTTCACGTTCGGCGACTTCTCCCGCATAAGCAATGGTTCGCGGCTCACCGGTATATGTTTTGTGGAGACGTTCGTTCATCCATTGCGTGGCAGTAGCCGCCATTTCGCGGAAGGGGTGCGAAACCGAAGTCAGGCGCACCAGGCCATATTCCGCCGCCGGCAAACCATCCAGACTCACCACCGAAATATCCTGGGGAACACTTAACCCTGCCCGGCTCAGTTGATGGACGAACGTAGCCGCCTGGGTATCGTTGACGATACACAAACCGGTGGGGCGCTTCTCCAGACTCAGGAATTGCTCGGCCAACAGCACACCGCCGGTTTCGCGTTCTTCGGCTTCAAAAAACCACTGGTCTTGCGGGGCGATGCCATACTCGGCCAGTGCCCGCAAAAAGCCACTTCGACGGGGTTCATTGTCGTTGCGAACACCATAGGTGCAAAAACCAATGTCGCGGTGCCCGGCATCGAGAAGCACTTTAGCCGCCAGATAAGTATTCTCGGCGCGGTCGAAAAGAACACGGTCGCATTCAAGCCCGGGCAAACTGGTATGCACGCACACCACCGTACCACCAATATTTTGATACTCTTCGAGAATATCGATATCCAGGGTCTTGCCGTTTTGCGTCGCTCCATTACAAATAATACCTTCAGGCCGTTGGCGGCAGAGCGAATTGAGTAACTGACGGTAATCGCCCTCCACGCCCCTGTAATGGCCATAGGTATAGATGGGCGCTTCACAGCCCTGGTTTTGCAAGTGGTTGTGGAGTTCGGAAACAAAAAGCGTGGCTACGCCTAAATCGAGCAGGCTGGAATAAATGCCGACCATGCCTTTGCAAAGTCCCGATGAGAGGCGCTGGGCATGAGGATTGGGACGATAACCCAGTTCCCTTGCCGCTTGTAAAACTCTGGCGCGCGTTGCTTCCGAGACCTCGTTCTTACCCGATAGGGCATACGACGCCGCAGTTTTGGTGATGCCGACCGATTTGGCGACCATCTCCAACGTCACTGCCTTACCGGCACGCGAGTTAGGTTTGCGCGGTGTCTCTTTTGTGGAATCCTTGGATGTCAAACTCATTGCGAATTTCCCTTAACCGATAAAGCAGTCTTTTTCGTATAGACAGCGTTCGCGCTTTCCCGTGGCACAGCTATCTGTCACGTTACTTATTCAGTTCCCAAGTTTATCCGTATTAGTGTAGGCCGTCAGGGAAGTGCCACGCACAAAGCCGATCAAGAGTTGATTATTGGCCTGGGAAAGTTCAACCGCCAGACTTGAAACTGCTGATACGGCGCACACGACGGGAATACGTGCGACCAGGGCTTTTTGCACGATTTCAAAGCTGGCCCGCCCGCTCACCAGCAGCACCAGCGTGCCCTTTGCGGTTTCCCAAGGGAGCCAGCCTTGTTGCAAACCCAGGCCAATCGCCTTGTCGGTGGCGTTATGTCGTCCGATATCTTCAAAGACGGCCAGGATTTCAATATTTCCCTCGTGCAAGCGAAAAATACCGGCGGCGTGCAAGCCACCCGTCTTTTCAAAAAGTTCCTGCCGCGCGCGCAAGAAATGCGGCAATTCTAAGAGTTGGGCAGGTGGAACCGGCTCGAAAGCGGGCAATGGAGGGACCCGCACGCTCAGCGCTTCAATTGAGGCTTTGCCGCACAGGCCGCACGAAGCGTTGGCAATCAGGCTGCGTTCCCAGAGGTGAGCGGGAATGCTATCGGCGTCATGCAGAGTGACATCAACCAGATTTACCAACTCGTTACTGCGTTCACGGCACAGGGAGGTGACTTTAAGCTCTTCAATGTCGTCGTTATCGCTAATGACACCTTCGGTAAAAAGCAGCCCTCGCGCCAACAGTTCATCGTGGCCGGGGGTGCGCATGGTGGCGGTGAAACGCCGCCCGTTTAAACGTATTTCGAGCGGTTCCTCCACGACCAGGGTATCGCCGCCATCAAGAGGCTCACCGCTGCGCCAACGCACAGCGGCAAGCTTCCTGACAGTTTCGGGCGTTTCCATCTTTTCTACTTTATTCAGGCGCTCTGGCCCAACTGCTTGAGGTGCTCTTTCAGAAAGTTCACGGCATGGGTGATTTCGCCCACCGGATCGTCACCGGCTTCACGCTCAATCGCCAATGCGCCGTCGAAACCGACTTCCTGCAACAAACGCAAGTAGCGCGGCCAGTCGACCCAACCTTCGCCCAGCGGCACATCGCCCCAGCCGGTTCCGGCGCGGCCGTCTTTGGCGTGGGTGTGAACGATATAAGGACCTAAACGCTTCACGCCTTCCACCGGTTCATATTCGAGAATCGCGGCTTCGCGGTCGTAAGGCTTTTGCGGGCTTTCTGTCTTGACCTGATACTCGGGCTTCTCGGCGAGCACGGCGGGCCAGATGATGAAGTTGGCCGGATCGTAGTTCACGCTGAGGCCGGGGTTGTTCACGGCTTTGAGCAAGCCTTCCATCACACGGGCCGGTTCGGGGCCGGTTTCCATCGCTACGGTGGCACCCACGCTGGTGGCATACTGCGCCAGCGAGGAACAACCTTCCACGAATGAATCCCAACGCGCACCGCTCATGGTGTAGGGCATCACGCCGACGTGAGTCTGGCAGATGGCAATATCACCGTCACACAGTTCGGGAGCAGCATCGATGAGCGGCTTCATGGTTTCGAGCACCGGGGTATTGGCATCGGTTTCGCCAAGATCGCCCATATCCACACAAATCGCCGAAACTTTCAGGCCACGCGCCTGCACGGCCTTTTTCATGGCCTTGCGCGCGGCTTCGTCATCGGTCGGTAAAACCCGCAACTGAACGGCGGGAATATCCATTTTCACCACAGCGTCGAGCGCCTCTTCCAAAGGCAGTCGCAAGTTGCTGAGCATCAAAGAAATATACATAGCGAGTACTTTAGCAGAATAGAGCGGCGAATCGGTATAAACTCGCAAGACGATGGATGAAATCAGCACGATCAATCCCACCCTGCTGCCGCTCGTAACCGTGTTTAGCCAGCTCGATTCCTGGCTGGTGCGCGACGGCGTTTCGCGTATCGTGGTAGCCGCCCCCACAGTGCCCGAATTGGACGCGCAAAAGTTAAACGCTCCGGTTCGCACCAGCCTCAAACCACGCAAGGGCAAACGGCAAATCGTGAAGCTGCGCCGCCACTTTACCCAGCCCCAGGTTATCCTGGCGCGCTGGCCCGAAGACGCCCTCGAAGAAACCACGCTCTACTGCATCGCCTGTGTGCTGCGCGGGCAGGCCGACTTCAACATTGCCGATTATGTGCTGCACGCCAAAGCCGGCGACTGGGTGCTGTTTCCACCGGGAGTTCCCAAGCAAGACCACACCACTTCCCACTTCGAAGGCGACCCGACAAACCGCTTTTGCGATATTTTGTGGATTAGTACCGGGCTGATTAAAGACGAAGGACTGCGCTGCTGGGTATGTCGTTCGGAAGGCACGTCGCATCGCGGCCAGGGCGATTTGGGAAGCTGCTGGGCGCAACACCCCATGCTGGCCCCGCTCTTCGTGAGCTTCGCCGAAGAGATGCAAAGCGAACGCCGCCTGGAACTGGCTACCCACCTGCTACACGCCGCCGTTTTGCTGCTGCTCAGTGAAGTGCGCACCGGGCGCGTGCTGCCGCAGTGGGGCAAACTCCCCGCAGCCAGCACCGATAAACGCATCGACCCTATCGCCGACGCCCTGGCCTATATGGAAAACAACCTCGAAAAAAGCCTGACCATCGCCAGTGTGGCCCACCACGTTTCCATTTCGCAGGCCACCTTTACCCGCCATTTTCGCCAACGCACCGGCCAAAGCTTCCAGGAATACCACACCCAATTGCGTTTGAAACGGGCCACCCAACTGCTCCTGGAAACCGATATCTCCATTTATTACGTTTGCTATCTGGTCGGCTTGAAATATGGGCAATTACGCAAGCTTTTCCAGCAACATCACAACTGCTCACCGGGTGAATTTCGCAAACGCCAAAAATTGATTGATAAATAACGTTTGTCATCGGATAATAACGTTTAACAATGCTTCGGAGGTGGCATATTTAATTTGTCGGCTGCGATATTGAAGGAGTATCCAATGCAAGAAGCATTTCAGATAAAAAGATTAAAATCCGGCTTTACCCTCATAGAACTTTTGGTCGTCATTGCTATCATAGCTATCCTCGCCGCCATCTTGTTCCCGGTTTTTGCCCGCGCCCGTGAACAGGCTCGCAAGGCTGCCTGCCAGTCGAACCTCAAACAAATGGGGCTGGCAATGATGCAGTATGTGCAAGATTTCGATGAAACCTTTCCCGTGGCCCAGTTCGATTCGTCGCCGACTTATTACTGGTATCAGGCGATTGCACCCTACGTCAAAAACACCCAGGTTTTTGCCTGCCCCACAGCCGGGCAGATTCGCCGCGTCGATGGCACCGATACCGTGCAATACAGCGGCGGCTACGGCTATAACATCGGTGGCACGAGCACCCTCGGTGGCAGCACCGGTGCCGTGGTGCGCAACGGTTTCGGCTACCGCACTTCGGGCGGCAACTGGTGGACGCCCACCGGCACCGGACCTTTGAAAATGGCTACTCTCCAGGAAGCAGCCAACACCATTCAGATAGCCGATCCTGCCAGCACCGGCTACCAGAATAATGGTTTATTTGCCGTGGGATATAGCACTGTGAGCTACATGCCGGTATTGCATGGCGGGCGTGTGGGGCCGTTTACCACTTCGCCCCAGGCTATTACCACTCCTCCCATGGAAGGCGGCGGCAATTACCTCTTTGCCGATGGCCATGTGAAATTCCTCCAGGCAACCCGAGCGCGCGGTAGCGCCCTGTGGAATGTCGATAAAACCAACACCGCCGGGGTTACGCAGCCGTAACTTCTACTGCTTAAACAATCAATCTCACCAGCCGATCATGGCCTGCCATGACCGGCTTTTTATTGGAAAATTTCTCAAGGATTAACCGATGTCTCCCATGAAAAAGCAACTTGTTACACAACATCTGGGTGCCGCCCTGCTCGGCAGCCTTCTCTGGGGCTGCGCTTCCAGCCCGGCGCAGGAAACCCCGTCGCCGCGTCTGGGACCTAACCTGGTGCAAAACCCCGGCTTTGAAAACGGCGTCGTTGGATGGAGCATCCCC
>DAITOV010000125.1:0-12118 GCA_036833945.1 Abditibacteriia bacterium | reverse complement strand
ACCGTAGCGGTCCTTGGCACCGCACTCATCGCTACTATTCAAGTGGCACCCGCTGCAGAACCCGAAATCGTCTATCTGAGCGCCAACGTCCAACCGCGCGTTATCATCGCCACCACCGCTTCCAAAAGCGAAGCGAAAGCCGCCGCAGAACTCACCCAATACTGGGGCAAAATCACCGGTGCCACGCTCAAATTCGAGCGCAACGACGCCACACCAACCGCCTCGCCTGAACGGCCGTTGGTTATCATCGGGCATCACCCTGCCAATGCCGATTTGGCCGCTACTGTTAAAGAAGTGGAAGAAACCGTAATCGACGCCAAACCGGGAATGCTTCGCCTCATTGGTGGTAAGCAGGAGCCCATCGTGGAAGACGATGGCACCGTGTTCGCGCGTGACCGGGGCACCTTGTATGCGGTTTATAACGTGCTCGATGAACTTGGAGTGCGTTGGTATCGGCCCGAAGCCTGGGGCGAGCATGTGCCCAAACGCAGCGAAGTGAAAATTGCCGCTGGTTTGCGACGCCACACGCCCGATTACAAATATCGCATGTCGTTTATGAACTATCGCTACTGGCCCGATGAAACCCCGGCGCAAAACACGATGGCGATGCGCTGGGCCTATCGCAACCGGCAAAATACCGTCAGCGGGTATTTCATCCGCAACGAAGAGTTCGGCGGCACGCACTTCATCCAGACCATGCACAACTACTCCCGGCTGGTGCCGCCCAAGGAGTATTTCAAGACTCACCCCGAATATTTTGCCCTGGTCGATGGCAAGCGCATTGAAAACGGCCAGCTTTGTATCGGCAATCCGGAAGTTCAGGAACTGGTGGCGCAAAAAGTGGTGGAGTTTTCGAATCTGCGCAAGCGGTTTGAAACCGTGAGCATCGAACCCGACGACCACGCGCGCTGGTGCCAGTGCGAGTTATGCACGGCGATGGACGACCCCAACCAGCGTGTGGAGCGCATGGAGCCCGATGCCTCGCCCACGCGCTCGATGGGCAATATCTCCATGAGCAACCGCGTGGCGGCTTTCGGTAAAATCGTGGCAGATAAAGTAAACGCCAAGAAACCCGGTCTCAAAGTAGCCTGGCTGGCCTATTTGCAACAGACCGATACACCGAGCAAAGTAAAAAGCCTGCCGGAAAACACCCTGGTTTCGACGGCGGCGTTTTCCAGCGCTTTTAGCGACCCGCAAAACGCTTACAGCGATTACAGCAAGAATTTGAACGACCCTACCAGCGCGCCCAACAGGCGCTTCGTGGAAGTTTTGGAAGGCTGGGGCAAGATGACCGAACTGGTGACCCGCGAATATTGGAGCGGCATCGCCTGGATGGGCCCGATGCCTCTCATTCACACCATGCAAGACCGGCTCACCGCCTACAAAAAATACAACGTTACCGGCTTTTACAACGAGGTGCATCCGCACTGGGGGCCGCAGGGCATCGATCTCTATTTCTTCACCCGCCTGGCGTGGGACCCGGAGATGGATATCGAAAAAGAGCTCGATCTGTACTGCGAAAACTACTACGGCCCGGCTGCCGAGCCGATGAAAAAGTATCATCGCCTGCTCGAAGATGCCGCCCACGCCGGGATTCCGCATTATAGCTACGGCATCAACACCCACGCTATCTTTACGCCGCAAGTGATGGCGCAGATGAAGCCGCTGATTACTGAGGCGAAAGCGCTGATCGGCGAGCAGGAACCCTATCGCCAGCGCTTCGAAGGCGTGTGGGCCGGTTATGAATATACGCGTTTGGTAACGCCTTACTTCCCCTTGTTGGCAGAGGCGTTGAAGCTGCCTGCCGGTTCGCCCGAGGCGGATGCCAAGTTCCTCGAAGCCGCAATGCACTGGGAGCGGGCCAACAAATATATCCTTACCTTCAAGAACGGCGATGTCTTCGATAACGGGGAGATGTTTAACTCGCTTCAGTTCTTTGGCCGTTATGCCCGTAGCCGTGGTTATGTGCCCGAAGCGATCCGGGCCAAAGCCAAGGCGCTGGTGGCAGCAGAACCGTAGATTGGAGATGCATTGGTGTTATTCCTTTTTTTGAACTTCTCAACGGCCTTCCGCGTCTACTCACCATGAAGGACAGCGAAACCCGAAGCCATTAAGGCGGTATTTCCCGTTAATTTAACGCTGCTACCTTCGGGAGAATGCCATGATTGCCAAATCAACACGTAAAATTCAAGCTCTGGCCCTGTTGACGGGCGGTGTTTTCGTTCTGGGAGCAGCCTTGCAACCCACTGCCGCCCAAGCCGATGATAATAAATCGAAGCTCTACAAGGGCGGTGCTGCCGCTCTGGGCGTTCTGGGAGCCTACTGGATTCTGGAAGGCAAAACTGTGCAAGGTGCCGCTGCTGCTGCCGGTGGCTATTACGCCTACAAAAAGGGCCGCGACATCGAAAATGACGATCGTTACGACGATTACTGGGATCGTGACCGCGACCGCTATGACGACCGCTACGATTATCGCGATCGTGACCGTTATGACTATCGCAACCGGGATCGGGATCGCTACGATTACCGCCGTGATAACGACCGTTACGACTACGATTACCGCCGCCGTGACAGAGACCGCGACCGCGGTCGCATCGGAAATATCTCCGATTACATCCTGCGCGAAGGCTATCGCCGCTAAAACAAAACCCGTCCCTCTCGAAATCGAGTGGGACGGGTTTTCTTTAAGTTTGAAGTGTGAATGATGAATGCTGAAGTAAGGTTTGGGATAAGCAATTTGGTGCTTTCCTAACTGTCTTGCTGCACCTAGATCCCCGCTTTCGCGAGGATGACGGATTTCAGCGACAACGGTTATCGCCAATGTCCGGTTGCCTTACTTCATTATTCATCATTCATCATTCATCGTTAGCCAGTAAGTTCCGCCGCCTGCTGCTTTTCCAGTAAGTCAGCGAACCACTGCACAGCGCGATTGGAATGGCATTCGTGGGTGCCGGGGAAAATCTCGCTGTACACTCGCGCGTCGGGATACTGGGCAATCAGCGCGTTATACAGCTCCAGGGTGTGTGTAAACGGCACCGACGCATCGGTTTTGCCGTGGTGGATGAAAACGTGCGCCTTCGAGAGGCCCTCCAACTGGTCGATGGGTGAACGCGCCGAGTATTGCTGCGCAACCTCTTCGCTATCCTCGGGCACACCGCCGCAACAGGCTTCGATATGAGGGCGATAATTGGGGTTTTGCAAACGCCATTTGCGCAGGTCGGTGATGGGGCACCACGAGCTCACAGCCGTCCATAGTTCGGGCGCGCGCGCTGCCATCATCAGCGACATGTGGCCGCCGCCGCTGCCGCCCAGCAAGAATACCGGGCCGGTGTGGTCGAGTTCCCCGCGCACATGCGCCACAGCATCGAGAATATCCTGCTGCGCCAGTTCCGAAGCGCAAGCCTGCGTGGCGCGTGGATTGGTTTCCAGGTTAGGCCCGCGAAACTCCGGCAACAGCAGATGCCACCCATACTGTTCGCCAAACGCCGTCCACTTCTGCTGGTTAAAGCGATCGGCACTCCACGTATGCAGCCCCACCAACAACGGGGCCTGCTTGTTCTCATGCGGTGCAAACAACACCGGCTCCAAACTACCGTCGATTGAAGACTTGATTTGTAATTCTTTCATAAGAAAATCGTAAATGGCGAGTACTGCACGTTGAGTATCGGCAAGCGTGGCTCCTCCCCCTTAGGGGGAGGTTGGGTGGGGGATTTGAAGCGTAATAATGAATAGAGATTTGGTTCGTTATTTACCATTCATGATTGCGCTTACTCTCCGACTCCCTCCCCCAACCCCTCCCTGAGGGAGGGGAGCTTTATCTCTGCGCTCACTTTTTTGTATCAGCTCTTCAGAGGAATTGAGAAGGATAGTATCAAATTCTCCACCCATCACCCATCACCTAACGCGCATACTCTACCGAACGGGTTTCACGAATGACGGTGACTTTGATTTCGCCCGGGTAGGTCATTTCATCGTGGATGCGCTGGGCGACTTCGCGCGACATCTTCAAAGCGGCCAGGTCGTCGACTTTCTCCGGTTTGACTACGATACGCAACTCGCGACCGGCCTGGATGGCGAACGATTTTTCCACGCCGGGGAACGAAGTGGCGATTTTTTCGAGGTTTTCCAGACGCTTGATATAGATTTCCACGTTCTCGCGGCGGGCACCGGGGCGGGCCGAGGAAATGGCGTCGGCGATCTGCACGATGACGGCTTCGAGCGAACTCATCGCGGTCGGGTCGAGGTGATGCTCTTCGGCGGCGCGAATCACGGCTTCAGGTTCGCGGTAGCGGCGCAGCAATTCGCTGCCCAGGTCGATGTGAGTGCCTTCGTGCTCGTGGTCGAGCGCTTTGCCGATATCGTGCAGCAGCGCGGCGCGCTTGGTGACGTTGACATTGGCGCCCACTTCAGCCGCAATGCCAGCCGCCAGGGTGGAAACTTCCACGCTGTGGCGCAGGATATTCTGGCCGTAGGAAGTGCGGTAGAGGAGGCGTCCGAACACTTCCAGCAAGCCTTTAGAGAGGCGGATATGTGCTTCGGCGGTGGCCGCTTCGGCGGCTTCGCGCATCTTCTGGTTGACTTCGACCTTGGCTTTTTCGAGCATTTCCTCGATACGGCCGGGGTGGATACGTCCATCGTTGACCAGATTGCTGAGCGCTACACGGGCGATTTCGCGGCGCACCGGCTCGAAGCAGGAAACGACCACGGCTTCGGGGGTATCGTCGATGATGAGATCGACTCCGGCCATCTGCTCGAAGGTGCGGATATTGCGGCCTTCACGACCGATGATGCGGCCCTTGAGCTCGTCGCCGGGCAGCGGCACCACGGCCACCGAACTTTCGGCGGTCTGATCGACGGCGCAACGCTGGATGGCGAAGGTGATGATCTTGCGGGCGCGCTCTTCGGCGTTTTCCTTGGCTTCTTCTTCGATGCGGCGGGCGACGTGGTTCATTTCGTCGCGGGTTTCTTCGGCGACTCGGGCCAGGAGCAACTCTTTAGCCTGATCGGAAGAGAGTGAAGCGACGCGTTCGAGCTCTTTCTTCTGCGCTACCAGCACTTCCTCGGCGGCTTCGATACGAGCCTGGATTTCGGCTTCACGGGTGCCCAGGTTCTTTTCCTTGGCATCGAGGTTTTTCACACGGCGATCGAGCTGCGATTCACGGTCGCGCAGTCGTTTTTCGCCTTCCTTGAGTTCGCGGCGGCGATCGGCAGTTTCGGTTTCAATGGTTTCGCGCAGCTTGGCAACTTCCTGCTGCACGCGGTCGCGCGATTCGACTTCCAGTTCTTTGGTGCGAGTGGCAAGATTCTGGTCAACATCAACGGCCTGTCGCCGCGCTTCGTCGAGAGCAGTTTGTACTTGTTTGGTTTGCGTGCGCAGCAAAAGTGCCACCGCCACACAACCGACGGCCAAACCGAGCACACCGGCTAAAGCTGAATAAATATAGGGATTCATCATGCCCCCTTTCAAGAATTAATACTGTCGAGGAGGACGCAACCGCTTGAGGAAAACGAAAAGTGGGTTTAGCCTGTGGCAAAGACCCGGGGTAGCAATGAACCGACTCGTGAACTGACTGTTAGGAAGAGTGAAGATGAGCAGAGAGAGCGCCTTGTCACAGCGCCCAAAACATTCTCACGATACGGCTCTCCGCAAGAATGCACACATAAAAAACCGGGTTTGGGGGCCGATTTCCGCGAGGTATAACTCACGCAAACAGTGCCGGACCATAGCCAGAAAACCAGAACAAAAAAACTGATACTCATCAGGAACGCAATTTCATCTTCGGAACGTCGCTTTCAAAGTCCGCTGCCAAAACCGGGACACCGGCTAAGCAGGGGGGTAAAAGAAAAAATCAGTCACGAGCCTTTTCTGCGACCTTAATTCGTCACTGAACGGCTCGCCTCGATTACGACAGGAACTGTAATAATTATAACATAGACTTAATACGATATATTTCAGTTTTTCCAGCACTTTATGGGAAAATGGGTCTTGGATCTTTGGTCTTTGGTCTTGGATTATGAGCGGGTGATTAATGAGGCGTTGTCCTCACCAATAAGCTGTGTACTGGATCCCCGCGTTCGCGAGGATGACGGGCTTCGGGGCTGACGGCGGCCATCTACGCCTGGTTGCCTCTCCCGTATTCCGTCTACCGCCGTTCTCCCCCGCCTTTATCATTCATTCTGACTTAACGTCACCAGCACCTTATCAATGCGGTGCCCGTCCATATCCATAATCTCGTAGCGCCAGCCGTCCTGCTCGAAGAATTCGGCTGCCGTGGGAATGCGGCCCAGTTGCATCATCACGAAGCCGCCCAGCGTCTGGTAGTTGCCGGTGTCGTCGTGAGGCAACTGGTTAATATCCAGCAGATCCTTGAACTCTTCAATCGGCATCATGCCGTCCAGCAGCCACGAGCCGTCTTCGCGTTGCAGGGCATACGATTCGTCGGATTCATCGATGTTGGGCAAATCGCCCACGATTGCGCCAAGGATATCGTGCAGCGTCACCAAACCTTCGATGGTGCCATGCTCATCGACAACGAAAATGAAATGCGTGCGATGGGTCTTGAAGGTTTCCATCAGCTTGAAGGCAGGCAGCGTTTCTGGCACGAACACCGGTTTTTGCAGCAGGGGCGTGAGTTCGGGCTGCTGGCCTTCCATGCACAAATCGAGCAAGTCCTTGGCGCGCAGGATACCCAGCACCTTGTCGAGTTCTTCATCGCACACCGGCATGCGTGAATACACACTCTCAGCTAACTGCTGGCGGTTGGTTTCCCAGCCGTCGTTAATATCGAGCCACACGATGTCGTGACGGCGCGTCATCAGCGAACTCACCGTGCGGTCGCCCAGGCGGAAGATGCGCTGCACCATATCCTGCTCGGCTTCGTCGAACACCCCGGCTTCGCGGCCTTGTTCCATCATCACGTTGATCTCTTCTTCAGTAACGACCGGATCATCGGAAGCCTTCAGGCCGATGAGGCGCAACACCAGGTCGGTGGAAAAACCCAGGAACGCCACGAACGGCGAGGCAATGGTGGAGATGATGCGCATGGGCCCGGCCACGATCGAAGCGATCTTCTCCGGGCTATGCAGGCCGATGCGTTTGGGCACCAATTCGCCGATGATGAGCGAAAGATAGGTGATGGCGAGCACGACCAGACCCAGGCCGATGGAATCGGCATAGGGCACGAGTGCCGGGACACTGCGGGCCATTTCGGCAAGCTTTTTGGAAAGTGTGGCTCCACCGAAAGCACCGGCAAAGATACCCACCAGGGTAATACCGATTTGAACGGTGGCCAGAAAACGGTTGGGGGATTCGGCTAATTCCAGCGCAGTGGCGGCTTTGGCATCGCCTTCACGGGCCCGTTGCTGCAACCGCGCCTTGCGCGAGGCCACAATGGAAACTTCAGCCAGGGCGAAAACGCCGTTGGCAACGATCAGCAGGAGAATCAACAGGACTTCTGTTGCGATTTGGTTCATATAAGGGATATGTCAATGGAGATTATAACGTGAATTGGTGTTGAGATCTTAGATCTTGGAGCTTAGAACTTAGGTGAGGTTGGGAATAAGCGGTTTGGTGACGTCCTGAACGTTCAATGTTGAAAGTTCGATGTTCAATGTTCGCCGTTGCCTACTTCATAATTCACACTTGCCGTTTTAGTCCGCTGCCGGCATCGCTTCCATTTCCGCTTGTTCGCGGCGGTTGAGAATGCGTTTGCGCAAAGTCGGGGTGCATAGCAAGATCAGCGGCAGATAAACCACCCACCCAGCGCCCAGGGCTTGCCAGAGGGGCCATTCGAGGTTGGTCTGGGTCCAGTGCACCGTGGCTACCAGCGCGGCCAGTGCCGGGAGGAGGACCGAAACCTGGCGGCTCATCGTCCACAGGCTGCGCCGGGCTTCGAAGGCGGCTACTGCGCCCACCATAGGGAAGGCGGTGATGAAGCCGCCCAGGTGTTTCTTGAGCAGAATCAGCACCAGCACCACGGCGGCTACCGTCACAATTTTGACCGGTAGTGGAGCCTGGGTGCGGTGCGAGGGTTCGTCGCGAATCGGCATCAGGCGCTGGATAATCAGGCTCAGGGCCAGGATACCGGCACAGGAGAGCCAGAAAATGATATTCAGCGAATACTGGTTCTGCACGAACATGAGGGTGGGAGCCATCACGAACCCCAGCCCCACGCAGATGAGCAGCGAAGCGATAATCGAAGGCACGATGGCCAACTTTAACCGGGTGTGCATGATGCGCACGTTATGGGCATGGGCCAGCAAGAGCAGCAGCGACCAGAGGTTGGTGGAATCGACGACATCGTTGATGGTCAGCGCCGCTGCCGTGAAAGGAAAGGGCAGCATGTAGAAGAACGCTTTCAACTGCGCGTCGGGGATGTAGGCGTGCACCGTCGCTTGCACCGTCACGACAGTCAGCAGCAGGAGGTCGGTGTAGCTTAATGGCCCAATCATTTTAAAAAGAGGGGGAGAATTAAGTCAGAAGTGTGAATTATGAATGATGAAGTCAGGCTTGAAATAGGCGATTTGATTTTGCCCTCATCAGTAAGCCGTGTACTGGATCCCGGCCTGCGAGGCTGATGAACTTCAGGGGGTAACGATGCCCGTCAACGTCTGATTGTCATTACTTCATCGTTCATAATTCATCGTTAGCCGTTCAGTTATTCTCCGCTTCCCCGCCCAAATCCACGCCTTCGAGCAGACGGGTGAATTTTTCCAGTTCGTCGGGCGAAGAGTTGCCTTCGCCGCTGTCTTCGGTGACGGGTGAAATTTTCGGGCGCAGGGTGTCGGGGCCGGTTTCTTCGATCTGAATACCGGCTTTTTCCGAGACTTTTTCGCTCACGAAGATGCTGCACTGGGCGCGTAGCGCCAGCGCAATGGCGTCGGAGGGGCGGGCGTCGAGTTCTTGCACCACGGTTTCATCGTTGCCGATTTGCAGGTGCAGGCTGGCGTAGTAAATCCAGTCGGCGTATTCGTTGATGGTGACTTTGAGCAAACGAATATTGAGTTCCTTGAGGATTTCGGCCATCAGGTCGTGTGTCATGGGGCGCTGGGAGGTGCGCTGATCCAACTCCATTTGAATGGAAACGGCCTCCGAAAGGCCAATCCAGATGGGGATGAACGTGCTGCGCGCTTCGTCGCGTAAAAGGATAAGAGGGTTATTCTGAGGATCGATGCCGATCCCTTCGACCTTCATTTCAATCATGATTAAAGACTCCTTAGAGTATGTTTTACGGCCGGAGCTGAGCCGTTTCAAACCACTGTGCAGTGTATACAAGCTGCTAAAATCGCGCCGAACGCCGCAGTATCTGAAACGTATTTATTTTTCCTGAAAACGATGTGGCGTGAGCTATTCGCCGTGCCGGATTTTGTGTGAGCCGATTTGGCAGTTAAAATGAGAAGGGAAGGTTTTATTTGAAGTGCCGTTCCTATTGACAATTTAACATCTTGTGGAGTTTCTGTGAATTTTGCCGTGCAGTGGAGTGGCCGTTTTGCCGTGCTCTTGTTGTTGGTCGCAGGAACACTCTCGACGGCAGCAGCCCGCCAGGCAAGCGTACCGTCGCTCACTTTTAATATTGAGGCGCAAATCTCATCGGAGGGCCGGGCCAGGGTGCCCAAAAAGGTGAGTGCCAAAGCCTACCTGCGGGGCAATACCGTGCGGGTAGATACCAAACTCGCCTCGGAAAGCACCGTATTATTGCTGGTGCCGCCTTATGGCTACCGGTTATTGCCCGAAACCAAGACCGGAGTGCGTTATAAATCGAATTCCCTTTTCCCGGAAATCGAGCGGTTTGCGTTTTCCTGGCGCGATTTATTAGCTTCGCCACAACAGATCCGCCATTTGGTCGAATATAAAGGCGGCAAGAAAATTGGCCCCGCCACGCTTGGCGGCACGCAAACCGATCTCTATACCGCCAGCCGCTGGAATGGCCGTCCTGCCAAAATAAAATTCTGGTTGCGGCGAAGTGATGCGCTTCCGGTTCGTATGGAGAGCGTAGAAGATGGCATAAAGGCAGTAGTGTTGTGGAAGGATTATCGACGGGGCACGGTGGCTCCCTCGCTGATGGCGGTGCCTAAAAACTACCGCATTCGCGATGGCCGTCCGCCGCGCACGTTGTGGCCGTAAACAAGACATAAGCAAAATAACAAGCTATTATTCTTAGCGGGGAAGTGAGGACAACGATAATGAAGACAAGAGGACGGGCGAATTATCTGCCCCTTTGTTTAGCCGGTCTGGCAGTAGCGGTGCCGGTTTGGGCGCAAAACGGTACGGAAACCAAAGCTCCTGCAGAACAAAGCTTGATTTATAAAGGCGATCCGCAAAGAACCAACTCGGTTGCCGCCAGCCTGGGCGCGACTCCGCCGAACTTGTTGTGGAGCTACACCAGCGACCTGGCGGCTCGCGTCAGCGACACCACGCCGCTGGTGATTGGGCCTCCGGGCCGCCGGCGCATCTATATGGCGCTCGAAACCCACGTGCTGTGTCTCGACGGCCAGACCGGGCAGCAGATCTGGCGTTCCAAGCCGCTGGCCGCTCCCATTTCCTCGCCCCTGGCAATGTTGGCCTCCAATACCGGCGACCAGATTCTGGCCGTCACTAACAACGGCAAACTGCACGCCCTGCGCACTTCCGATGGCGGGGTGCAATGGCAGGTCGATTCCGACCCGCGGAAATCGGTCTCGGTGCTCAATACCGCTCCGGTCTTTGTGAAAACTGCAGAGGGCGAACGCATCGTCATCGCCCAGGGCACCGGCCGCCTGGTGGCCTTTACCCCGACCGGGGAACTCGATCCCAAATGGGAAATCGTGCTGGGCACTTATTCGACCGCTCCCACCGCCACCCCGGCGGTTTCACGCGACGGGCAGACGCTCTATCTACCCACGCAAGACAAGCGCCTCTGGGTTCTGAATGCAGCCACCTCTAAAATCGAGTTTCCCATCACGATGCGGGCCTCGATTTTCTCCAGCCCTGTCGTCACTCACGAGCACCTCGTCGTCGCGACCGATACGGTGTTGAACGGCTTGCAACTGAGCAATGGACGCGCGGGTTGGGTTTTCGATGCCAAAGCGGCGCTCAGCGCTCCCGCCGCCCGCGTGGAAGGACCGCAGAACGCGACGATTTACGTGGGGGCCAGCAATAATAAATTCTACGCCGTGAACGGCACCAATGGCCGTGTCATTTGGGAGGTTCAATTAGGCGATGTCGCTACCGGCACCCCGACCGTGGCCAACGATATGATCGTGACCGGCACTCGCAACGGCGTGCTCTACGGCCTGTCTCCGGCAGACGGCAAGATCGTGTGGCGCTATCGCCTGCGCTCCGAGCGTATCGTTTCCGACCGGGTGCTGCAAAACCGTCGGCCCGCCGTAACCATCAACACAGAGCCGGCAGACGACGGTGACAACCCCGCCGGTGAGGAAGATGCCACGCCTGCCGCTCCGACCTTTGGCGGCGGCGCTTTTGGTGGCGGTGGCGCACCGGGTGGCTTTGGCGGCGGGATGCCAGGCGGGTTTGGTGGCGGGGCACCGGGAGGTTTCGGTGGTTTTGGCGGTGGCCCGGGTGGCACCGGGAACAATCCCATGATGGCAACCGACCGCAATAACCCCCCGATTTGGGACGATGCCGTGATGCAGACTTACGGCGTTTCCGGTGCGCCGGTTATCCTGGAAGGCCAGGTGTATGTCCAGGCGGATAATGCCGCGCTCTACGCCTTTGGCGTGCAGCCGTTCGACGCCGATCCGCCCCAACTGCGCAAGCCGCAGCTCAGCGTGCTCAATACGGAAGGCCAGCCCTCTTTGCAGCGCCTCGATGCCGAAAAAGGCTGGCTGGGTTCGGGACGCGGCCCGGTTCTCTTTGAAGCTGAAATTGATGATGCCGGAAGCGGAGTCGATCCCTCCAGCATCCGCGTTCAACTCAACCAGCAGGAATTGCCCGCCACGGCTGTTCAAAGTTTCTCAGACTCGACCGGCAAGCTGCAGGTGCGGCTGACCGAAGTCGGGGCGGGCGGCGAACAGGGACGCCTGACAGACGGCAACCAGAGCCTGACCCTCTCGGTGCGCGCCGTTTCTTGAAAAAAACAGAAATTTTCATCGAATTTCATGGTCGATAATACGCTGCCCC
>DAITOV010000124.1:0-12128 GCA_036833945.1 Abditibacteriia bacterium | reverse complement strand
GAGTTGCAACGCGAACGCGAAATCACCGACGAGGCCATTTTCAACTGGGTGAACTCACTCTCCGACGAAGCCCTATCGGGAGACCTCACCTTCACACGCTTCAGCAGTCCTGCGGAATACACCCTGCCGCTTTGGGTTTGTGCGCTCCACCTCTTCAATCACCAAACCCACCATCGCGGGCAATTGACCACGCTCATTGAACAGGCCGGTTACGATTGTGGGGTTACCGATTTAGGAGCCATGCCGCTGCAATCCTAAAGCAATCCCAAGAATTCATTAACATTTTACGACTTCCTACTATTTTGATTTTTCAAAAAACAGAAAAGGTATCAAAAATGCTCTTTGAAAATTTATCAATAGAAGTGCTCAATGCAATGAATAATTTCATTGAGTGTTAGAGTGCATCTTTTTGGTGAAATAATACTCTAAATCTATGCGTTATTAACTTATTTTTAAGGGGTAGCATCATGCCAAAGATTTCCAAAAAGCGTCACCAAGCCTTTACCTTGATCGAGCTTTTGGTCGTAATTGCCATTATATCGCTCCTGGCTGCTATTCTTTTTCCCGTCTTTGCCCGCGCCAGGGAAAACGCACGGCGCACCTCCTGCTTAAGTAATCTCAAACAGATGGGCCTGGCAACGATGCAATATACCCAGGATAACGATGAACGCTTCCCCGCCGCTTACATCGATTCGGGCAATCTACCACCCGATGGCGCGCACTGGAATGCAACTTACTGGTTCTGGCCGCAAATGCTTTATGCCTATCACAAGAGTATTAATGTCTACTATTGTCCGTCCGCACCCATTCACCCTGTTAACACTGCAGGAAAACCCACCCCCTATTGGGCCAATTATGGTGCCAATTCACTGATTATCCGCAATTCGTCGTATGCAAATCTAGCAATTTCGGCTATCAATCGTCCCGCTCTCAACTATTTCATTATGGATAGTGGCGGTTACCGCATTTTTCCACAAGGCAGCAGCGGTGTCACCTCACCTGCCGGCTCATTCTGGTATCTTCCCGGAACGGGCCCCGGTTCCACGAACAATCGGACACTCACCAGCGGGGCATTCAGCAATTCGGTGCTGGAACGCGATTTTGCATCGGGCCGCCATTTTCAAGGCGTGAATATGCTGTTTGCCGATGGCCATGCCAAATGGCTGAAATCGGAATTGGTATACAGTGAAGCTGTTAAATGCACCACTTGCCTGGAATCGAGTAACCCGCCTGTAGGCGATAGCGCGTGGAATCCCTATAATAATGGTTAAGCGCAATAACATATGCAGACTTTTTTCACCGGACAATTCACTATTTGTATATGGCTTGAGGATCTACCTCGCTGCCTATAACCGATGAGAAAATTCGCCGCGCAGCCCACTCCCCCAATGCGCCTGGCTGAAGCGCTCACTCAGCTTCGCTTCCGGCTTGACCAGACGCAGATTTCTCCTCTCATCGTCGCAGCCCACACCCTGGCCGAGCTTAAACGCCAGAAGCTACCGGCGCACTTAAAGACCTCGACCAAAAAGCGCATCGGCCCGCGTATCAGCGTGCGCGGCCCGCGCAATTTTCGTCTCCCCCGCCTGACACTGGCGCAATGGCCCAAAGATGGGCTGGTCGAGCAAGCTCTGCCGTCAATGGTCTGCGTGGTTCGCGGTCAGGCCGATCTGCGCGTAGCCGACTATATCTTGCACTGCCAACCGGGCGATTTTATCTTTTATCCCGCCGGCACGCCTTCGGCCAACAGCTCACGTCCGCATCTCGAAGGCGATGCGGGCGAGCGGTCTTGTGATTTATTGTGGATTTTTCCGGGCCGCATCTATGGAGAAGGTTTGGAATGCGCCCTGTGCCACTCCCTGGAAGGCCTGCACATCGGGGGAGAACACGGTTGGGTCAAAAACCGGCTTCTGGCTCAACTTTTCCAGGGTTTGGAAGACGAGCGGCAGGAATCGAATCATTACGACCGCACCTCCCACCTCCTTTCCACCCTGATTGTATTGCTCACACATCGAATAACCACGGGCGATTACATCATTCCACCACACCGCGCTCATTCGGAGTCTTCGGCGCAGCCCGGCAACGACCCCATCGAGCAAGCCTGTGTCTACATCAAATCACATCTCGGCTCACACCTCACCATTGAGATTGTCGCCCGTCACGCCTGTCTTTCACCTTCGGTTTTCACGTCGCGGTTTAAAAAGCAAACGGGAAACACTTTCAATCAGTATGTCACCGCACTGCGCCTCGAGCGCGCCAGTGCATTACTCTGCGAGACTGAATTAAAAGTAACGGAAATTAGCAAAATGGTCGGATTAAAAGACTGCCAACTTCGCACCCTGTTCGTGCGCCATAAAAACTGCTCCCCCAAAGAGTTCCGTAATCAAAATAGCTAACCTTTGCCAATTATTCATCGGTTTTCATCGGTTGGCGGCGGAAATCATCGTTACATCAACAGCGGGTGGTGGAATAATACTAACAATCACCTTGATCACAGGAGCGACATCATGCCAAAGACGAATCACGCCCAGCGCTCGGCTTTCACTCTTATTGAATTATTAGTTGTTATAGCCATCATATCTACTCTCGCAGCCATTCTATTTCCGGTCTTCGCACGAGCACGTGAAAACGCCCGCCGTACATCCTGCCTGAGCAACCTCAAACAGATGGGGTTAGCCGCTATGCAATACACCCAGGATTATGACGAACGTTATCCCTCAGCCTACTTCACCGATGGCAGCAATATGCCACCAGATGGCTATTACTGGAGCGGCACGACATGGTTCTGGCCTCAGACGCTCTATGCCTATCACAAGAGCACCCAACTTTATTACTGCCCCTCCGCCCCGACCAAACCGGTCAACGCCGATGGGCAGCCTACCCCGTTTTCTGGAAATTACGGTGCCAATGCCCTGGTCTTTCGTAGAGTCGGTTATTCGACTCTCGCTCTCTCGGCCATTCATAATCCGGCGCAAACCTATCTGATTATGGACAGCGGAGGTTATCGGCTCTATCTTGAGGGTGCAAGTAGCATTAAGTCTCCAGCCGGTTCCTACTGGTATCTTCCGGGAACCGGGCCAGGCTCGGCAGCGAACCTGACACGGAGCGGCGCCGTGTTTAGCGGAGGAACAGCAATGGATCGCGACTTCGCCACCGGCCGTCATTTCGAAGGCGTCAACGTCACCTTCGCCGACGGACACGTTAAATGGTTAAAATCGAGTGTGGTTTACAGTGAAGCCGTAAAATGCACCGCATGCCTGGAAGGTGCCAGCCCCGCAATCGGCGACAGCGCCTGGAATCCTTACCGGAACTAAAGTGTTTTGCCTTATGAAAAAACTGTTTTTCGCCTCACTCACCATGATCTTCGCTTGCACTTTGCCTGTCCTGGCACAACAGACTTCGTCCCTCGATTCTGCGGTTGCCAGTGCGAGTGCATTTGAAAACATTCCGCGCGTTGCCGTGCCTGCGCGCCCGTTTCTTTTCATTAACAATAAGGAAATCGCCACAGCGCGCGAACGCGCCGAAAACGAAGAGTGGGCGAAAAAACTGAAGGCGAACTACCTGCGCACTGCCGATGAATGGGTAGAGCGTGATTATGCTTTCGTACAAAATATCATCCCACCTACTGGCTCGCTTTTCATCTACGGCCTGGGCTTGAATCTCGACCCGGTGCAAAAGAAGCGCATGACATGGCGCGGCTGGAAAGACCCGCGCCGCGTGCAAGGGAGCGACGGCGCGATATATCCCAGTGCATCGCACTCCGACGATGGCAGCGGCTGGATGGACCCGAAAACCAAAGAAAAATACTTCTTCATCGCTTTTGCGAATGGGATGACGATTACCCAGTTGGAAAGGACCGATCTTCCCGCCCTGGTGAACGCCTATGCCCTCACCGGCAAGGAAGTATATGCCCAGCGTGCGTTGTGGATTCTCGATGCCATCGCCACAATCTACCCGCGCGCCTATGAAGGCCCCATCGATTATCCCGGCAACAAGCCCGGCCGACCCGATGGCGGACGCCTGGAACGCCCCTACTATCAAGCCGCACGCGCGCTGGTGCGTTATGCCTATTTCGCCGAAGTGCTGTCTTCGAGCGTTCACGCTACCGAGCCGTCGCCTTCCAATGCTCCCTACTCGATGTTGAAGAACATCGAACTCAACCTGCTGATGAATGGGGCCGACTATTGCCTGCGCATGACTAAGTCGGGCAAAGGTGCCAGCCTCGAACTCAACAACGGCAACATCGACTATAATCGCGGCCCGTTGGTGGTGGGTGCGATGCTGGGAATTCCCGAGTGGGTCGAATGGGCACTCAACGGCCCGCTTGGTTTCCGCTATGCCGTAACGAACACCATCGATATCAACGGGCGTTATTTCGAAACCGGCGCTTCTTATGCGCAGCATACCCGCGAGCTGCTGCTTTCCACGGCACAGGTCCTCACCCGTATGCGGATGCCTGCTTATCCGCAAGGTTTTCCGGCTTATGACGATAAAAGATTCGCTCTTTTTGCGCTCGATTTTTTCACCGGCATCCAGGCCGCGGGGCGCCTGCCGCTTTTTGGCGATGCCGGTCCCGACCGCGCCGTGCTGACCCACGGGCGGCCATTCGATAAAGGCACGCTACTGGCCGCGCAGGAATTCTACCACTACAGCCAACAAAACGACGTACGCGAAGCTGCGTTGCGCGCGGGCGCACAAATGCTGCAAAATCTACCGGAGAATTACCAACCCGGCGAAGCCGAGCTATTTCAAGCGCCGGATTGGAACGCGCAAATCAAGCAAATCCAAGCCGGTTCTTCGCATAATAAGGGCAGCACCCTGTTCTTCGATTACGGCACGTTAATTTTCCGTTCCGGCCCGGCTGATAACGAGCGGGCAGCCGTGATACGATTCGGCCCTACCCTCAACCACGGCCAGGCCGACGAATTGAACCTGCAATTCTATGCCAAAGGCCGCGAATTCTCCTTCGACCCCGGTTACTATAATACTCACCTGCGCTTTGGCTTCACTTCCAGCACGGTCGCGCATAACCTGTTGGTAGTGAACCGGCGCAATCAACTGCGACGGCCTGCGCCCGGCGGCGACTTGCAGACCTGGACCGATGGCAGCATTTTGCGTTCGGCGGCAGTGGACAACCCTCAGGCTTATGCCGACCAGGACATGCAAGAATATAAACGCCGCGTAGCCCTCATCGACATTTCACCGGATGACAGTTACATCATAGACACTTTCTGGGCGCGTGGCGGGCGCGATTACGATTACAGCCTGCACGGCATTTCTCAGGGCAAATTGGAGATTTTGCCTTCGCCTGGCACGGCTTTACAGGAAACGAGGACTGGCTCGATTTTAAGCCCTCAAGTGGATTACTCGGCAGAGATGGATGCCAACGGACGTGTCGCCTCTTACGCAAATTCGCAATTCTACTTTGCACCGCCCGGCGACGGATATGGCTTTTTGAGCCGCCCCAGCTTTTATGCGCTTAATGGCCCGGCACGGCTGCAATGGTCGGCGAGTGATAAAACCGACCACCAATTATACGTTTCTCACTTCGCCCCGCCTGCGGCGCAACTCATTACCGCGCAATCACCCAAACCACCGGGGGTGATGGATGTGACCTATGCGCTTTCGCGGGTGAACGTTGCGGCTTCGCAAACCGTGCGCTTTACTTCGGTGATCTTGCCGACGCAAGGCGCGAATAAACTCGCATCCATTGAAGAATTGACCGCCGGCGATAAACCTCGTGAAACCTTTGCCCTTCGCCTCAAACCCGCTGCGGAAGTGATCTCACCCGTACGCGAACACCTTTATTTCGCGTCCAACAAAAGCGCTCGCCGTGTCTCGTTTGAAAACGATATTTCTTTTTCTGGCGAAGAGGGCTATTTGAGTTTGGATGGCGAAGGAAAAGTTTTGGCGGCTTCACTGACCGGCAGCGGCGAGATTCGTAAGGGCCAGTTTAAATTCAGCGTCGCAACACGATTTACAAAACCGCTGCAAATTTTAAAAATCGAGAATCAGCCCTTACGGCTCCTGGTGAACGCGCCCTACGACCAAACCCGGCATCTGGCAGGAAGCATTGTGCGGTTGAATAAAGCCGGTTTGTCACGGCCATTCAGTTTGCGGGTGCAAAAAATCGAGGCTGCCGGACAAGACAGTTGGCTCACGATGGACGCTTCCAGCAATATCCATGCTGTGGGCATTGTAAAGAGCTATGATGCTGCCTCGCACACCCTGACAACAGATGCCCCCTTCCCTCGCGCCCGGCCCTACCTTTTCGGCTACGATTTTGAAACCGGCGAATCGGGAATATCCAATTCGCAAAATGAATATAATGGCACGTATGATGGTTTTCAAGTCGTGAAAGCTGACAATCCACAACAGAATGCCGGTATAAAAACGCTCCAAAACAAGCGTACTGAAATCGTGCTCGATACCGGAGGCACATTCTCACCCGGTGACGCATTTGAAATTCAACTCTTTGCCTCAGGAGACACTCTGGAAATTCCCGTCTGGAGCCAGGCGCAACGCAATACCAACGGGCAATGGCAATTCAGTGGTAATGGTGAGGTTACGCTCAACGAATAGCGCTTATAATCCGCATTCCCCAATCCAAAATCCGCAATCCCCTCACCGATGATTCACATTCTGCCGCAGGGCAAAACAAAGGGCGATTGCCAGAGCATCGGCCAGGTCGGAGGGTTCGGGCAACTCCTTGAGCTTGAGCCTCGCTTTCACGGCGTTTTGAATGGTCGCTTTGCTGGCATGTCCGCTGCCTGAAACCACCTGCTTCACTTCGTTGGGCAAAAACGAATGCACGGGGATTTGCGACTGCTGAGCCGCTAACAAGAGCACGCCGCGCGCCTGCGCCATCAGCAAGGCGCTGCGCGGATGGGCGTAGGTCGAAAACAGGTCTTCCACCACTACTACGTCGGGGTGATGGGCCTTGATGGCGTCGCAGAGGCCATCGAACAAAGTCTCCAGGCGCACCGGCAGCGGAGCATCGGCCCGAGCGCGAATGACCCCTGCGGCGAGATAGCGCGGCGCGGTTTCGATGCCCAAGACGCCAAAACCGGTGCGATGAAGGCCGGGATCGACCCCCAGCACGACCCGCGCCGAAGGCATGTTACTCAGGCGCGCTTCGCGCTTTTCACGCGAAGAGCCACGGCTTTGGGGGATTTTAAAATCGGCCAGCGATTGGGTTTTGGGAGGCATTTCAGGTGAGAGTGAAATAACAGAGCGAAGCAATAAGCAATGAGAGAGTGAAAAAACTCTCCAAAAAATTATAGCCGATGCTATACTTCCCGCGCGATGAACGGTTCTTCTTCCCTCCAATTCGATATTGATTCCATCCGCGAAATCGCGCAGCTACTGCGCGAAAGCGAGTTAGGCGAGATCTGCTTAGAAACGACCGACGAAAACGATACGCCTGCACGCCTGCGTCTCAAGCGCGCTGGCGCAACCGTCCTGGCACCACCTCCGGCACCGGTATCCGCACCAGCCGTTAGCGCACCCGTCACTGCTGGCGCTACGGAAGAAGCCGACGCGGTGGAAAGCGGCGGCCCTGCCAGCTTCGACATCACCTCTCATGCGGTTGGCGTGTTTCGCGATGCCAAAGTGCCGGTTCAGGTAGGCGACGAAGTCAAAGCACGCCAGGTATTGGGAAGTGTCGAATCGCTGCGCGTGCCCAATGAAATCGTTTCCCCCTCTGCCGGTAAGGTATTGGCAGTTTCCGCCCAACATGGCCAGGGCATTGAATATGGCCAAACGCTGTTTGTCATTCAGGAGGCATAAACATGCACTGGAACAAACCACGCAACCCGGTAGTGCGCAATAATCGCAGGAGCGGTCAAACCATGATCGGCCTGCTGGTGACCGTTGCTATTATCATCGCAGCGGCTGCGTTCTACCTTTCAGCCAAGGGCAAAAATCCCGATGGCAGCGAAAGCAGCAAAACCGCTCTCAAACGCAGTATGGATTTGGCCGAGGAAGTTGCACTGCAAAACAATATCAACCAAATCCAAATGATTATCGGCATGTATAAGGGCGATAACGAAGGTAAAGTCCCGGCGAGTTTGGAAGAACTCAAAGCCACCGCCAAATTCCCGGCAGAGATGTGGATCAACCCCGTCGATAAGAAACCCTTGGGCTACGACCCAGCAACCGGCCGTATCATCGTCACGCCCTACGAAGGCATGAGTCCGGCTATCGCCAAAATGACAGCCAACCCAATGCACGGGGCCGATGTGCCGCTGGCGCCGGGCACCAATCCCAACGCTCCTGCTGCCGCACCCGCTCCGGCCACGCCCGGTATGCCGCAGATTCCAACCATTCCTAATTCGGGCAACGTACCGATGGAAGACGTCCAGTAATCTTTCGTTTCCCTTATTCTCTATCACCTATGTTCAACAAAGTTCTCATTGCTAATCGCGGCGAAATCGCCGTGCGCATTATTCGCGCCTGCCGCGAGATGGGCATTAAAACTGTTGCCGTCTACTCCACCGCCGATAAAGACTCGCTTCACGTGCGCCTGGCCGATGAATCGGTCTGTATCGGCCCGCCTTCGGCCAAAGAATCGTATCTCAATATTGCCAACGTGGTTTCGGCAGCTACCATCACCGGCGCCGAAGCGATTCACCCCGGCTACGGCTTCTTAGCCGAGAACTCGTCATTCGCTGAAATTTGCGGCCAGGTCAAAATCAAATGGATTGGCCCCAACCCGCAGGCGATCGACCTCATGGGTAACAAGGCTGCTGCCCGTAAAAAGATGCAAGAAGCCAAAGTGCCCACCGTCCCCGGCACCCCTGGCCCGGTATCCAGTGAAGCCGAAGCGCTCAAGGCAGCGGCTGACATGGGTTACCCTGTCATCATCAAGGCCAGCGCAGGCGGCGGCGGAAAAGGCATGCGCGTGGTGCATGAAGAGAGCGACCTCGCCAACCAGCTTGCCACCGCTAAAGCCGAAGCGACTGCCGCCTTTGGCAATGGCGAAGTTTATATCGAGAAATACCTGGTCGAACCGCGCCACGTCGAAGTGCAGATTCTGGCCGATGAACACGGCAACGTCATTCATTTGGGCGAGCGCGATTGCTCGGTGCAGACCGTGCGTCACCAGAAAATGCTCGAAGAAGCGCCCAGCACTTCCATTCCCGAAAGCACCCGCCGCGCCCTGGGCGAAGCAGCCGTGCGCGGTGCCAAAGCCGCCGGTTACCAGAATGCAGGCACGATGGAGTTTTTGGTGGCCAAGGACGGCAAGTTCTACTTCATTGAAATGAACACCCGTATCCAGGTCGAGCATCCCGTCACGGAAATGGTCACCGGCGTCGATTTGATTCGTGAACAGCTTCGTGTTGCGGCCGGTGAAAAACTGACCTTGCGCCAGAAAGACGTTCAACTGGAAGGCCACTGCATCGAGCTTCGCATTACCGCTGAAGACCCGGACAAGAACTTCGCACCGGCTTCAGGCACCATTACCCGCTTCGATGCCCCGGGTGGTCCTGGCGTGCGCGTCGATGCCCACATTTATAACGGCTACACCGTCCCGCCGTTTTATGACTCACTTTTAGCCAAAATCCTGGTTCATGCCGAAACTCGTGAAGCTGCCATTACCCGCGCCCAACGCGCGTTGGCCGAAACACGTATTGAAGGTCTGGCCACCAACCTCCCGTTTTTGCAGAAGATTCTGACCAACGAATACTACCGCAAAGGCGAAGTTACCACAGACTTCCTCGCTCGTAGAATGAGCGTTTAAATTTTTATCAGGTATATTTAGTAATAAAAGTACCCTGGCGGCCTGGAACAGGTTTCCATGTATAATCGCCAGGGTGCCTTGACGTCTCTTCGTTAATAGAGAAAAGAACAAATAATATGGGTAAACGACGTAGCGGACGCGAACTCGCGTTTCGCCTTTTATTTCAGTGCGACGTCGGCGGCATGCCGCTCGACGAAGTTATCGCAGCAGCACGCGACGCGAGCGACGCCAAGCCAGCCGTATGGGCCTTTGCCGAAGAACTGGCGCGCGGCACTTGGAACATGCGCGAAGAAGCCGACACAATTATTCAGAAGTATTCCGCCGGCTGGACACTCGACCGCATGCCGAACGCCGACCGCAACCTCCTACGCCTGGCGATTCACGAAATCCTCCACCACGAGGATATTCCCCAGAGCGTATCGATCAACGAAGCAGTGGAGTTGGCTAAAGAATACTCGACTCAGGACTCAGCCAAATTTATTAACGGCATTCTGGGCAGCTTTGTACGCGGGCGAGATGCTTAGTTAGAATAGATAGTTATGAGACAAAACGGGAAGCGAAATATTCGCTTCCCGTTTTGTCTTAAGCAATTAATTTGCGAACCCCGAGTGTGGTCCGTGAGCGGCGGAGAACCGACCCTTGCTATTTCATAGGCACGAAGAACCGCGCGCGTCAGCAAGCCGGGTAGGCATTGTCGTTTTATGAGGAAGATGGTTCCCTGGAATAAGCAAAATGTCCAGCCTACCCGGCTTGCTGACGCGCGCGGTTCTTCACTTGCCCCACCACGCTACCAGTCCAAAGCGCCCGGCTTTTCCGTTCTGGCCACGATGGGAAAACAACATCCCATTCTCACAACGCGGACAGACGGGCATAGTTTCGATCTGCTCCTGCGGCACTTTATTTTCCACGAGATCCTGACGAATAATCGCCGCTAAATCGAGATGCGGCTTATCATACCCCGCCACCACACTCTCCGCCGGAGCCTGGGCCGCCACCTCATCACCCACTTCCAAACATTGCACACACAGGCAAGGGCCGATACCAGCAAGCACGTCTTGTGGTTGAGTGCCAAACTCCCGTTGCATCTTGTGGAGAGTCTTGGAAGCAATCTTTCCCACCGCGCCGCGCCAACCGGCATGAATCACAGCTAAAGTATGGTTGGCAGGATCGACCAGCAAGATAGGTGCGCAGTCGGCCACTTGGATTAGGACTGGCACATCTGCTTGGGCAACGATGAGTGCATCGCAATCGGCAATGGCACCGTCCCAATCGAAGGCACCACTACCGCTGTCATTAACTGTAACAATCTGCGCATTTGTGCCGTGCACTTGTTGCGCTGCAATGAGGCGGTCGGCGTCGTAGCCCAGCGCAGCAGCCAGTAAGCGGCGGTTTTGCTGCACGTCGCCAATGGCGTCGTCAACATGGAAGGCGAGGTTTAAGCTGCCGTATTCTCCGGCCGATATTCCACCCTCGCGCGTGGTAACAGCGTGATTCAAACCAGGCACTGCCTGCAAGGCAGCACCGAACTGTAATAACTTCATTGTAAATTATCCTAACGCAACCCCGCCTGTGCCGTCTGTCTATGGTATAACTGCAGTGCAGGTCGCTTCTGCAAATCCAGGTTATCAGGAGAGAATTTTATGAAAAAAATTATTGTGTGCGGTGCGTTTGTATTAGGAGTTTTAGCCCTCGGTGGCCAGATGGCCGCTCAGGCTTGCGAAGGCACTTGTAAACCCAAGACCGCCAAACCGGCTCCCGCACCGGCACCCGACAAAGGCGAATAATTCTATCGCCCACTCAACAGCAAACGCGCAAGGAGAGCAATCTTCTTGCGCGTTTGTTTTTTATGAAGAACCACACGCGTGAGCAAGTGGATTGTTTAAACGTCATATAGAGCTCAAAAAGACGTCGTAATAACGTAAAAAACTGGAACAGTCCGCTTGCTTACGAGCGCGGTTCTTCATAACAAAACACCCACACCGATATGTCGGCGTGGGTGTTTTGTTGGACGGCAGATAGCCGTCCTGCAACTTTTTACTTGCTCAGCGCTTCACGCACGGCCGAAAGCTGACCAGCGCTGCCGAGCTTTTCGTTCTTATGAGCGATGAAGTCGGCGTAGGCCTGCATGAAGATTTTACCCGGACCGCGCAAATCAAAATCTTCCGGCTTATCACGGAAGAATTCGCGGTGAACACGGGTCCATACCAAACGGCCGTCGGTGTCGATGTTGACTTTGGTCACGCCCAGCTTGGCGGCGGGGAAGTATTCATCTTCATTGACGCCCTTGGCACCTTCTTTCAACTTACCGCCAGCAGCATTGATGCGAGCGACTTCGTCCTGGGGCACACTGGAGCTGCCGTGCATTACCATCGGGAAACCGGGAAGAATC
>DAITOV010000123.1:541-12177 GCA_036833945.1 Abditibacteriia bacterium | reverse complement strand
GCGCTCGATGAGGCGCAACGCGCGAAAGCCAATGGCCTGAGTGTATTACGGCTCGAAGCGCCGACGCTGCTTTGTTATCCTGCTTACTCCCTGCGCTCATTGGGAGTGCCCCGCCCCGAAGCTGCCCACGATACCGGTTGCGCCCTGGGCTGGATACTCTTGCCCAACCGCGTGCTGCTGTTCATGAACCAGCGCGGGCCTGAAGCCGAGTTTACCACGCATTTACTGGAAATCGAAGACGAATTACTCATTCAGATGAACGAATTGGCAATGGGCTTGATGCGCCGTCCCCACCAGGCTCATTGCGCACAACTGCAATATCTCTCACTGATGTATTTCCTGCGGGAGCACCTGCAGCACCATAAACCAAATGTCTCCAATAGTTCGTGGGTTGGCCCTGAGGTCTATTTACCGGTTCATACAGAGGGCATTTCGGCCAAGAATCAGGAGCTTTGTTATCAGGTCATCGAATATATCATCATCAATCTGCATCATCCGCTCTCGCTGCAAAGCATTGCCAAACGGTTCGGGGTTTCGCAACCCCACCTGAACTCTCTCTTTCAACAGGCGCACGGCATGACGGTGATGCGCTATGTGACACGTATTCGTGTGGAAGCTGCGCGGAGGATTCTGGAGGAGTCGACGGAAAGGGTGGGCGATGTCGCGGCTCTGGTGGGTTTTTCCAGTGTATCGAGCTTTAGCGCAGTGTTTCACCGCCACACCGGGCAAAGCCCTAACCAGTATCGCAAACAGCGCATTTATTTGAACCAAAAGTAAATAATGGCGGCTAATTTCTTTCCATGCAAAAAATGCCGTCGCGATTGAGTTTAGAGGTGCGGTGGAAAGGGTATATATTTTGAGTGAGCTTTTATTGGAGGTAAGGTATTATGAAAAGCAAATCCTCAACTGGTTTTACATTGATAGAGTTATTAGTTGTTATAGCGATAATATCAATACTTGCGGCGATTTTATTTCCGGTGTTCGCTCGTGCCCGTGAAAATGCACGGCGCGCTTCCTGCATCAATAATCTTAAACAAATTGGCCTTGCAATTATGCAATACACGCAAGATTACGATGAGCGTTATCCGGCTTCTTACGATGGAACGATGTCGCCCCAAACCTATGTGGCGCAAAATACATTGGGCACACCCGGGAGGAAATTTAATTTCAACGGCATGGGCACGATTAATTATAAGTCGTGGATGGATTTAATTTATCCCTACGTCAAAAGCGTGCAGGTTTTCGAGTGTCCGTCCCAACCCGATTCCGCAACCGTCAGTAATGCCGCTTCCTATGGTTACAGTGGTGCGATTGGGGGTTACGATAACGACCGCTATGGCATACCGGGAGGTTGGGACCTGCGTAACGTCGGTAATCCCCTTTCGTTAATTCGCCGTCCGTCGCAAGTCGCGATGGCGGTCGATCTTCAAAGTCATTACGGCATAGCAAATATTCCCTATGCCTTCGCCAATAATCCCAGCATAGCAGCCGGGAATAATAAAGCGTATTCCCCTCACTTCCAAGGAACCAATATATGCTATGCCGATGGGCATGTGAAATGGATGAGGACGGATCAGTTGGTTGGCCCTTATCGTGTCTATGTCGGTTATGGGGGCGACCCCAACAGCATGTATGCCAATCCTATTTGGAATCCTACTATCGATTAGATTAATTGTTATCAGCCATCCGACCGCATTTATATCATGTCAATCAAAGATTCATCGGCCTTTACTCGCCGTCAATTTATCGGTATTGCCGGAACAGCTGCGCTTGCCAGCCTCTTGCCTTCGGGAATGAAGGTAATGGCCCAGGAAGTCAACGGACAGAAAATTCCATTAACTCCCGACTGGCGCATCGTTATCGCTTCCAAAGCGAGCAAGCCGGAAATATTTGCGGCCGAAGAACTTCAGCGCTATGTTCAAAAGTTGGTGGGCTATTCGCTGAAAATCGAGACCTCCGATACAGCCCAACCTGGTAAAGCGTTCATCATCGGACGTCACCCGGCGCTTAAACAATTTGCCGATAAGCTCGATCAGTTACATGGCGCTCGTCCCGATTCGTTTGCATTGATCGCTCATGACGATTTCATCGGCATGGTGGGAGCCAGCAAGATTGCGACTTGCCACGCCGTGTGGCACTGGCTCGAAGCCCTGGGAGTGCGTTGGTTTTTCCCCACGCCGCGCGGCGAATACGTTCCCGAACTTCAGCAGGTGCATACCGATGGAGGCGATTTTTATTTTACGCCCGATATCAACATGCGCTGGGCCTGGCCCTGGGTGGGTGGAGAGCAAAAGAAGGAAAACGCCTTTGGGGAATTGGAGCATGGGATTCCCGCCTGGAACCTGCACCAGTCGCGGTTGCGTGTGTGGGACAACACAAACTTTATCTCTCCGGAAGATGCGGTCGGCAATATCGGTTACGGGCATTCTTACTTCCGCTTCTTACCCGCGGAGAAGTATCACGATGCTCACCCTGAATGGTTTAACTTGCGCGGTGGAAAACGGGCGCGTACCCATGAAGAGCATGTGCAGGTTTGTTTCACCAATGCCGAAGGGGCCAAAGAGTTTGCCAAAAACCTTTTAGGGGCCATTGGCAACAGCACACAAGATCCCCGGCGTCTGGTGGTGTTTGTTTCACCCAACGATGCCCATGCCTGGTGTGAGTGTGAGAACTGCAAGAAGCTGGTGGATAAAGACGGTTCGGCGACTTCGATGGTGGTGAATTTCACGAACCTGGTGGCGCGTGAGGTGGCACGAACCCATCCCAATTTGTTGTTACAGCTCTATGCTTACTGGAACCACTCCACGCCACCCGACCACGTATTGCCCGACCCCAATGTTGCCATTATCCTGACGCATTGGCCCAGTGCCGATTCGTTCCATTTCAACAACACTCGTCCGGGGCTGTCGCCGGAGGGCAATCCTAAGTTCTTCAACGCTTACCGTCGTTGGAACGAGTTGAGTAAAAACATCAGTGTCTATCAGTATTACGGGCACTTTATCTGGTGGACGCCGTGGCCCATGACGACCCAGATGGACTACGACTTGAAACGGCATGTGGCGAACCCTAACTTCCGTGGCTATTGTTGTGAGTACCGCACCCACTGGGCCAACCAGGGCCTGGGCATGTATGTCCTGGCAAAATTGAGTTGGGATGCCAGGCAAGACGTCAACACTTTATTGGCCGACTACTGCCAGAAGGCGTTTGGCCCGGCAGGTGATTTTCTTTACCAATACTATCAAGTCTTGCAGCGGGCGATGGACGCTGCGCCTTACGTCGCGGGAGATTACTGGGAGTTGCGTGCCGTTCTCACCCCGACGGTTATCGAACAGTGTGACGATCTGGTGGGAAAAGCCCGTGCCACTATGCCGCAAATGGATGACGGCACCCGCTGGCGCACCGACCTGGTGACCAAAGGTTGGCAAATGAGTTCGCATTTTGGCCGGGGCATCAACCTGTTTTTCCAGGAAGCGAGCCTGGCGAATTTGCAGAAAATCCGTGCCCACTATCAGGCGATTAAAGACTTCGTGGCCAAGGATGAACAGGGCGTTTATCTCATGGAGACGCAAGGAACTTTTAATCACTATGTTAAAGATTTCCTGGTGCCGTTAGAGGCCCTGCCCGCAGGCAAACATGTTTATGTCGATAAAGCCAACTACGGCGGAGCCAGCCGTTATTTTGCTCAGAGCGAAGGGATTCTCACTTCCGAATGGGGACATCGCCTGGCGGGAGGAGGGCGCGGTCGTTATCGCATCACGGTGAAGGCAGCGCCCGGCCACAAGCTCAAGAATTTCAAAGTGACGGCCCACACTCTGGGCAATGAGACCGCCCTTAAATATCAGTTGAGCGTGACCAGCGCCAAGGGGACTCATACTTTTGAATCGACGCCATTAACGAATCGGGAACAGGTTGTCCCGGCGAATCTTCTTGATTGTCCTGAACTGACTTTCAACCTGCAAATCCATAACACCTCCTCAAGCGAATCATTTTGTTTGCAGGGATGGAAATTTGAAATCGAAGTGGTTTAACGGATTGCTTTCATAATTCGCAGGTAGGATGGTATTTGGACATGATAAAGTAGTGTTATCATGTCCAAGCGTTCGTCTTACCTGGCTATTTTGGAAGAAACGCTCATTCCGCAATTAACCGGCGAAGCGGCGCAGCGTCTCGTCGTCGCCCGCCACAGCCTGGACGAGATGGCTCCGCAGGAGGAAGTGCGCTTAACCCCAAAGAAGATTGTCGGTAAGCGGGAGGCGGTGCGCGGGTTCACTGTGACGGCGATTCAGGCTCGCTGGCGTAAGGATCATCTTATCGAGGCGAGTAGTCCTCTTCTGTTCTTCGTCCTCGAAGGCGAAGCCGACTTACGTTGTAGCGATTATGTGATGCACGTGCCCCAGGGGAATGCGGTGATTGTTCCCGAGGGGGTGCCGCGCGCCAATGGTTATGAGGATTTAAAAAATTATGTGGGTAATAATCCCCATCGCTACTGTGACAACATTCTGTTTCATGAACGGTGCGGGAGCCTGGAGGTGTGGTTCAACCACGACCGGGGCAACCTGCATTCCCGGTCGGGAACCAATGAAATCCTGATTGTGCATAATGTGGAGTTGCCGCGCCTGCTGACGGCGATTCAAGACGAACTGCTGGCAAATCGCAAGAACTCCCGGCAAATTGCCGGGCAGTATCTGGCGATTTTTTTCTATACCCTGCAACGCGACCTCGAAGAGCGCAAAGCAATTTATCTGGGACGTTTGACGTCCGGCAAGGAGTTTGCGCAACCAGGCTACAATCCCATTCCGCACGCCCAGCAATATATCCGTGACCATCTTCACGAACACCTCACCCAGGAGAGTGTGGCAAAGCGCGTGCGGCTTTCGCGCACCCAGTTCATCAAACAATTCCATAGCGAAACCGGTGAAACCTTCAATCGGTTTGTCACGCGATGCCGCATGGAGCAGGCAAAAATTATGCTGGCTCATACCGATTTTCCAGTTCACTTTGTGGCTTTATCGGTGGGGTATAAGTCGGATGTCCATTTTCATCAGCGCTTTCAAAAATGGGAAGGCATGCTACCATCGGTATATCGAGCTGCCCAACGTAAAAATATTGACCAATAACGATGCTGGGTAACCGATAACAATGTTTGGGGCTGACCGCAAAGTGGCATACTGTTATTGATCGTTGAGGTTGTTTTTGAGGAGAACCGTATGCCTACCAGACTCGATAAAATCGAGAGACGTGCTTTTACTTTGATAGAGCTTTTGGTCGTTATTGCGATAATAGCTATCCTGGCGGCGATACTCTTTCCAGTGTTTTCCCGTGCCCGGGAGAATGCCCGCCGCACCAATTGCGCCAGCAACCTCAGGCAAATCGGCCTGGCCTGGCAGCAGTATATCCAGGACTATGATGAAACTTTGCCGCGCTATGACGTCGGCCCCACGGTTCCGGCCAATAGTGCCGGTTTGCTGCGCATGATGCAGCCATACCTGAAAAACACCCAGATGTATCTGTGCCCCAGTGAATCGGCGGAAACGGCTGTCGGTGGTGGCACGCCCTATGCAGACTACAACTACAACCTGTTCCTGGGTTATCGCAACATGAGCCTGGCTGCGGCGCAGCCCTTTGCCGCATTGCATGCCGCTGCGTTTACCAAGCCTTCGCTGACGATCGTATTCACGGAGTATTGGCGCAATACCGGCTACATCTGGTTTACCGGTGTGATGACGGCAACCGGTTCGGCCGGAGTGAACTGTGCTTCGACGGCCTGCACGGCCGGTATTGCCAACGTCCCCGCAGCGCCGACGCGCCGCCACGGGCACGGACAAAACATGGCTTTTGCCGATGGGCATGTGAAGTGGTATCAAACCTATGTTCTGCCTTCCACGCCTGCACTGGGGCGTTCGCGCAACGTCTATAACGTCGTGACTCCGGGTTCGGTTTCGGGTGATAATCCCACCATGAATCCCGTTCCTTAAAGCATCGTTCTACAGCCCGACAATGAAGAAATTTCTTTTTATCCTGGGGTTGGTATTGGGGTGTTTCCAGTCGCTCCAAGCCGCACCGGTTGTTGAAATAGCACAGAATGGCAAGGCGTTATTGACGATTCATGTCAAAACCAACGCCGACTCCGATACCCGCCAGGCTGCCCAAACGCTGGCCGATTACTTGCAGAAAATCTCGACAGCGACTTTTGCTGTGCAAAGCCGGGAAGAAGGCCGAACCATAAATGTCGGCACTGCCGCCGATTTTCCGCGTTACAAAACCGCGTTCGATTTGAGCGATCCGCTTAACGACGAGGATTACATCCTCAAAACCCATGAAAGCGGCATCGATATTATCGGTGCGACCTCAAAAGGAGTCAATCATGCGGTCTGGGGGTTTTTGTATCGGTTAGGGCACCGCCAGTTTTTCGCCGGGCCGCATTGGGAAATCGTTCCGCGTAGCGAAAACCTCAGCCTTCAGGTCGATACCCGTGAACACCCCGATTTTTTCTGGCGCACGATCTGGTCGGCCGAGCCGGTGCATCGCGAATGGCTCCGCCCCGAGGTGCGCCCTTATCGCAACAAGTTTCGCGACGAGTGGAACCGCTGGGCACAGGTCAATCGTCTCGGTGGTGCAATCAAGGTGCGTTCGCAACACGCCGATAGCCAGATCATCGGTGCTTTCAAAGACGAATTCGCCGCCCATCCCGAATATTTCGCACTCGTGAACGGTGAACGCCGGAACAAGGGAACGCACCTGCTTTTTTGCTACTCCAACGCGCAGTTGCAGCAGCTAATCGTGCGTTATGCGCTGGACTATTTCGAGAAAAACCTGCAGGAAGAGTGCGTTTCCATCGAGCCGGGTGACAGTTATCGCTGGTGTGAGTGCGAACAGTGTGCGCAAATGGGCAGCCCCAGCGACCGCCTGGTGGTGCTGGCGAACAGGGTGATTGCCGCGGTGCGGGAGAAGAATCCACGCAAGTTCGTGAGCTTCTACTCCTACCAGGCCCATGCCGATCCGCCTTCCCTCAAACTGTCGCCGGGCGTTATCGTGCCCGTGGCTACTCATCTGGCAATGGGAAAAGTGAAGTCGTTTGAAGAACGAGTTGCGGGTTGGCGAGAAGCCGGGGCGTTGACCGGGGTGCGCGAATATTACAGCGTCAACATCTGGGAAAACGGCATTCCCGGCACTTCGGCGGCTTCGCGAGTGGAGGAAATCGCCCGGAAAACCGCGCGCTACCACCAGATCGGCCTGGGTATGCTCAATGCCGAATCGACCGATGGCTGGGGGCTTAACGGACTGGGCTATTATGTGGCTTCCCGTTTACTCTGGGATGTAAAGGCTGCCGGTAACGTCGATGGCATCATCGACGATTTCATCGAGAAAGCCTTCGGCACCGCGGCAGCGCCGATGAAGAGATTTTACGGTATGGTGAATGGAGCCTATGGCCAGGCCGTGTTGCCGCTCGATTCTTCCACCATCGGCCGGTTATATCAGGCGTTGGATGAAGCCCGCCAGAACAACTCCGACGAGGCCGTGAGACAGCGGCTGGACGACCTGGTGGTCTATGTGCGGTATCTGGAACTGACATGCCGGGCCTGGCATATTCCCATCGAAAACCAGGCCGGGCTTCAGCGGGCGCTCGATGAAATTATCGCTCATAGCGCCAAAGCCTACGGCGTGGGGACGATTGCTTCCAATAAGGTGTTGGCGGCCACAGGAGCCCGGCATTGGGTGAACAAATGGGACCCGATTCAGTATGAGTTGCCCGCAGAGTTGCGGATGGAGGTTGTTCTCCCGCAGTATCGGGAAGGGTGGGAAAGCCGCCGCCCGTTCAGCGCAGAGCAACTCCAACAATGGGTGCGGGAGGGCATTGCCAACAACCCTCGCTGGAAACCGAACTGGAATGTGAAATTGGGTGCTCCTATCGGCCACCGTGCCGAGCGGAGTTCGTTTCAGATGAAAACCTTCATGGGCAGCTATAACCGTGCGCTGATCTTTGCGCCGCAAGCGGAGCAAGTGCGCATCTCGTTCGACCAGATCGCGGCGCAACTGACCGGTTCGCAGGTGAGCGAGGCCTATTATTCCTGGCAACTGCTGGATGATACTGGCACCGTGGTGCAGCAGGGCAATAAAATTGAGGAGAACAAGCCGGTCATTTTCCTGGCACAGGCAGAGCGGCCCTACTATTTTCAAATTGCCGCGAATGCGCGTATCACTATTTCCGGCGCGGCGGTGGCTCTACAAACCAACCTCAGCCGCGGGCGTTTGCATTTGGCCCTTGCTCCGCACGATCTCTATTTCCATGTGCCGCCAGAAGTGGAAGAGTGGAAGTTATTGCTGACCTCGATGCCTCCCGGCGAAAGTTTGCGTGCGACGGTTTCCACACCGCAGGGCGTGCAACTGGCACAGGCCCAAACGCAAAAGCTGCACGTGCCGCAGGAGATGGTGTTTCAAAAGCGCTCCGGCTTCTTGAAGATTCATACCGACAAAGTGCCGGGCAGGTTGTTATACGACTACCTTCTCACTTTCGATAAACAATTATCGCCGTGGGTGAGCCTGAATCCCGGTTTACCGCTCATGGTGAGTGAACGATGAATAACAAAAGTGGTTCAGGATACATTCTTGCGTGTTTTTTTCGCTGCCAGGCGTGGATAATCGCCCCACCATTCATGGTGTTTAGGCGCGACCATTTTCCATTCGTATAAAAAGACGAACGGGTTTTTGCGGCGCAAAGCGCGTTCGAGGCGAGCGTTGGAAACGGCGACGCGATATTCGAAGGTTTCAAAAGTAATATCGCGTGAAACTTCCAGTCCCAATGTGCGGGCCATTTCATCGCGCTTGGCCAGGTGGATTTTAAACAGACCGCCTGGGCTTTCTTCGGGGTGGGTGGAGATGAGTTTGCGGGGATGGCGCAGCGTCCACAAAATGGGGTCGAGTTTGCGGCTTGAGGTGGCAAAGGACCAGATGCTGTCGTCTAATTGGGTGACGTCCATCTCGTTTTGCGCGTTCGGGATGGGCGGGACGCTGCTGGAAAGCTTGGCCCGCAGGTTTTCGTCCGGGCTTTCAAAAGTGGTGAAGATGACGCAGGCCAGTGGTGCATTTTCGATATGAGGCGCAAAAACCTGGCCCACCTCGGCAATGCAGTGTTCGATGGGATGAACAAAGACACGGGCGAAGACCGGCACTTCCTTGCCGTTGCTGGAGGTAACGGAATATTCGCGCAGTTGCTCAAACCCTAAGCCCTTTAATTCCTCGGTGTATTGCTCCAATCGCTGTGTATCGAGTTCGGGAAAATAGGCAGCCTGGGTAGCGACCATGCGGACATTCTCCGGCACGGAGTTGAGGGCCAGTTTTTTCAGCTCGTATACACCGACGATGAGCGTCAGTATGAAGTAGATGGACAGCCCCAGCACAATGGATAGGCCCCAGGAAGATAGCCAGATTTGAATCAGGAAAATCGTAGCGACCAGCCCGGCGAAAAACCAGAGGAGTGTTTTAGGCGCTTGCATGATTGGTATGTGGTTTTGATTTAAGAGATAAATGCCACCTTACAACAACGGCCAGCCCAATCATTATAAACCAGCAAGGATCAGTAGGGTGGTAAAATGCGGCGAACGGCGTGAATCAACACGATAATCAGCAAGAAAAGGTTACGCAGCGCGGTGACGGGGAAAAACCAGAACGGTGTTCTCACCGGCTGACTTTCAGCGGCCTGTAACGCCACCTTTTCCATCCACTTCATACTACGCGGCCACTCGCTGATGGCATTGCGCCAATGAGATGGTATTCCTTCTTTGCCCACACGGGCACCGACGATGCCGCCCACGATGGCGGCAGTGCTGTCGGCATCGCCACCGCATTGCAAGATAGCAATAATGGCTTTTGTGTAGTCGTTCTGGTGAGAAAGCCAGGCATGCAGGCAAGCGGGAACGGTATGATAGATATAACCGCTCACTCCGTAGGGTAAGCCCAGCTCAACGGCGAATTCCGGGGTCGTTTGCCCTTTCTCCACGCTTTCGACAACACGCTCCAAAAGTTGGAAAAGCTCTTGAGCGCTTTGCTTGCCAGCATCGGCCTGAAGCAGTTCCCTAAACCCGGTGAGAAAATCGTGCGGCGCAATTTCCTGCCTTGTTCTGGCGCAGTGCGCGGCGTAGGCTACCGCCAGGGAGCCGTATTCGGCTTTGGGGTCGGTGTGGGTGATGTGAGTAGAAGTGGCGACGAAGGCGCGTAGCTGCTCTTTGTTTTCTACGACAGCGCCAAGAATCGGTGCGCGCATAGCCGGACCGTTTCCGGCGGAATAGACGCCGCTGCGTTGTGGAGGGGTGCCTGCCAACAGTTTCAAACAGGCTTTAACGGTGGCTGCCCCGATGCCAGGCGGAAAGGCGAGAAACCAGGTCTTTAAACGACGGGCCAGTTGGCGGCGAAATACTTCGCTATCGCCCTTAGCATCGGTATAGGCTTGTAGAGTGAGAGCGGCATGTTCGGCGTCGTCCGAAACCAGGCCGCGCCCCAGGCAAAGATGCATGCTGTAATCGGGGGTAATCTCCCCGAACAGTTTGCGGGCGCGTTGTGGTGTGAGCCGTTCCAGCGGCAAGCCGATAGCGTCACCGACCGCAGTGCCGAGTAAACAACCGAGAATGGCCTGTTGATAGGATTGATCCATTTAGCGCTTGCGGGCGATTTGTTCCAATAAGGCGTTGGTGCGGTCGTTCTGCTTGATAATGGTGGCGTTCTGGTCGATGAGCCTTTGGTTTTGGTCGAGTATTTGTTGATTCTGCTGCACCTGAACCTGGCCCTGGGCCGATTGGAAGATTGCAAAGCGCAGGGCCGTTTCATCGACGGCCTGGGAAACCTGCATGGTGCTGCCTGCAATGGCACGCAGGCGATAGTAGTCGTACAGTAGCGCAGAGAGGGTGCCACGGGCCAGTTGTGGATCGCGTACCGAGTTGCCATAGGCCATTACCAGGTCGTTGGCGTTTTTAGCGTTTTCTGCGCGTAGAATATCGGCAATCAGGCGGTTGACGGTAGGCAGGTTGCTGGTCGGCATAGGGATAGCCGCAGCCGGATTAGGTGTGGCGACCACCCGTTCGCCTTCTTGCGCCATAACGGCGGGGCAGGCTGCTGCCAGTAGAAGTGCCAGGCCATATTGGAGAGTTTTAAAGCTACGCATCGGGTTCCTCCGGAGTTCTAAAGAGTTCGTATTCCACCAGAATGCATATGGCGTGGTAAATCGGCAGATGCAATTCCTGGATTTTGTAGGTCTGGGTCTCCGGCACCTTGAAGAGAACGTCGCAATATTCATCCATTGTACCGGCATTTTGTCCGTCCATACCGATAGTGTGCAAACCAAAAGCCTTCGCGACTTGTAGAGCTTGCACCACATTGCGCGAATTCCCCGAAGTGCTGATACCCCATACGATATCACCCGGCTTGCCATAAGCGTAAACCTGCTGGGCAAAGACCATGGCTCCATCCACATCGTTGGCAATTGCCGTGCCTACGGAGGTTTGCGAAACCAGCGATATGGCGGTTAACCCGCGCTGGAGCTTGGCCGCCAGTTCTGGATTAAATGCCTCTAATCGCCTGGCGTCGGCCTGCGGAATGGGGCGGCGAATGCTGAATTCTTTGACCAGTTCGCCCACGATATGTTC
>DAITOV010000123.1:0-531 GCA_036833945.1 Abditibacteriia bacterium | reverse complement strand
GCCGCCATTGCGGTGGCAATGGCAAATCGTCTCCACGGCAGTGACAATGGTTTCGCGCAGCGGTGCCAGGGCAGGATGGCGTTCGATGGTGTGGTCGAGGAATTGGGTAGAGGTCATTATGGTTTAGCTTTATTTGCGAAAAAAGAGCCGTTTGAGGATGAGGAATATGCCGATCCCCGCCAGAATGGAGCCGACATCTTCGATTAGTTCACGCTGCGCCCGTGCGGCATCTTGTGGATTTGGTTTCATGAGAGAAGTGGCCCTTAAGATAAGTTCATACGATTCTGCATTCCGACTTCTGCATTCTGCCTTGCCGTTAGCCTCGCCATCCACCGTTGATTTCTAAAATCTGTCCGGTGACGTAAGTGGAGAGCGGGCTGCAGAGGAAGAGCACGCCGTTGGCGATTTCCTGCGGGTCGCCCATGCGGCCCAGCGGCACGTTTTTGAGGAATTCGTCGCGCACAGGTTCGGGAATCGTGGCGGTCATGGCGGTTTCGCTGACACCGGGTGCAATCGAATTGACGCGAATGT
>DAITOV010000122.1:0-12231 GCA_036833945.1 Abditibacteriia bacterium | reverse complement strand
TCGGTTCTTTGAAAAAGTTTAAATTGTTCAACTTTTCGCCGTTGCAAGTGGAGAAAAAACATCGCCGCATCGTAGGTGACCAGTTAGAGATTTCCTCATCGCATGTAGAATGGATTCTCTCCAGTCCCAGTGCAGAAGTGCTACGTCATCTCGTTTCCGGGCTGTTCTCTTCTGCGCTACGCCTGGGCAGCGCGCAATTCCAACTCACCCAGGCCCAGACCGAGGTTTTGCCCGATTTCAATGAACTTGCCAGTCGCAGCCCGGTGGCTTTTACTTGCCTGTCGCCGATTGTGGTTTCGCGCCGCGAATCGCCCGGCTCATCGCGCACCGTCTTCCTCACCACCGACGATCCGGTGGGCTTCTCCGAAGGCGTGCGCCGCAACCTCATAAACAAGTACATCGCTGTGCACGGCCACGCCCCCACCGACGACCGGCTGGAGTTGCGCTTCGATGAAAAATATCTCACCCGCCTGAAAAGCCAGGGCAAGCCTGCAACAAAGCTGATTTCGATTCACGATATACAGGTGCGGGGAGTGCTGTGTCCGTTTACTCTAACCGGGAGCCCACTGCTTATGAAAACTGGATATTCTGCTGGCTTTGGAGAAAAGAACTCATTGGGCTTTGGGATGAGCAAAGTGAGTGAAAGGACACAGAGATTATAATGGGGCTTTAGCGGTTAACCCTAAAACAGGATAAGTTCAGCTCTTGTTAGATAAATAGGACACTTGACGCAGCAAATCATAGCGATTAAGATTTTATTATCGAGTTGTGTTATTCAGTTAATGAGTAGAAGCCAATTACCGACGCATTAACAAACACTTTGCTGAAAAAGAGACGTTCATCTACGAAATGAACGCCTTAGTTATGAAACGGGGTCGGTCATGGGGACTGCCGGGGCTTCCTATCCATCGGACAGAGGGTTCAATACCCTCCGACTCCATAGCATAACTTATGATTCAGTATACCTTACTTTTAATCGAACCAGTGTGGAATTGAAACTCGGTAATTGGAGACTAACATTATCTGTTTCACTTTTAATCGAACCAGCTTGGAACAGTCGTCTTATCCTGCTCTCGGATTATCGTCAAAAATTTTTGCAGAATTTTTTGACGATAATCAAGATTTGGCCCAAAAACAGGGTATAATGGTTCTCATCCCCAAAGCCTTTCGCCTTAAACGTTTACCCCTTTCCCGGAGCTCTCAATGTTAGAAACGCTGCTTGAAATTGGCCGCATCTTCAGAGATTCGCCAGGCGGTTTGAAGCATCATCGCTATGTAAAGCGAGCGCCGCAGCGCGATTCCCAAAATGCCAAGGCTCCCGGCAATTTCACGCGCTTTTTCAAGGTGCCGGTGGAAGAGGACGGCAGTTTCGATTTTGCGCGGCTGGAAGAGTTTCGCGACGAAAACCTCCATTCCAAACTCTATTATCTCAACTATAAAACCTCGGATGCGGAGTCGTATAAGAAATACATCTTTGGCGATATTTACAAGTTGCGGGTGGAAAAAGGCAAGGAGATCGTCGAGGACGGGAATTTTCGTTTTGGCGATCCGGCCAAGAACAACCTTTACGGGCAAAACTCCTTTAACCGTGCCGTAGCTGATGCGGGGACGTTAGACAACGAGCGGATTACTACTTTTCGCGCTTCCTTTGCCAGGCAGATGGATGCCATTGAGGAGCTTTTTCACCAGCATCCCAATGCCTATCTACATTTCGATTTCGGCGGACGCCACTGGTATGAGATGGACGACGTGATGGAGGCGATAAACGCGAAGTTGCTCAGTGCCTTTACTGCTGAAATTAAGAATGAGGCGAAGAACGTCGATGGCTATGTCTTGCGCAAGGCGCTCTATAAAACACTGACCTCCGCAGCCGAGGGACCTTCGGGGCGAGTACCTGGTTTTACGGCAGAAAACGAGTATAAAAACAAGCTCTTTTCCAAGGTCGATGATGTCATGGACCTGCTTTATGTGGTCGATTTCTCCACCAAAGCGGTGATTCGCAAAGGGGAAGTGAAGATCATCGTCTTGCCGCGCGGTAGAGAGCTGAAAGCTGAGGATATTGAGCGGTTCTTTACCTTTCAACCCGTTGAGAGCAAGCGCCCGGAAAAAAAGGCGCAAGAGATTCGTGATGCCAATGCAGTGCCGGTCGATAAGCAGGAAGAGGACGACGAGCAGGATGAATTGCTGCGTGGTGCGCTCGAAGGAGCGACCCAGAACATGGAGCAGTTCGATTTCATCTTTTCCAAGGCCAGCAGCAGCCCCAGCACGCCGGATGTCGATTTAATCGAGGTCTCTGGTGTGCATCGTGGTTTGCTTGAACACCTTAGTAAACGCATTGTGGCGATTCGCAACGACGTCAAGCTGCGCCGCCCTCAATCGGATAAGCTGCCACCGTTCACCATTACTCAGGCGTTTTATAATATTCTGGGCGATAGCACCAAGGCCAAGAAGAAATATCACAACCACTTGTTCAAGGTACTGCCGCAGATTTATACCGGCACTTACTACCGCGATGACGTGCTGCTGCCGGCGCTGATTGAGAAAGCGGAATATGCCGAGCGCAACGATGAAAAGCCCGATTTTAATTTGTTGAAGTTCGACTTTGAGTTTTTGACCCGTATCCAAAATACCCCGGAGGATCGTATGAGCCAGATCAAGCAATCGCCTTCCTATCAGGTCGGCTATTATTTAGGCCAAATGGCGCGGCCGTTTGTGCATCAAAAGACACCTATTAAATCGTTTAGGACCAATTATGTCGGGCTCCTTTCACGCCGGATTACAACGCTGAGTGATACATTGGCCTTAGGGGCAGATATCAGTGAAAAGTTAGAAATGCACAAAGCACATTTTCGGAAAGAGACTGTGAAAATTTATTTTCCGTCAAAAGAAAGACAGCTCTTCTTCGAAACGATTACGAATTTTCCTCAGGATGTGAACTACAATCGGCTTGAGTGCGCCGGGGGGTTCTTTCACGGTTACACCGAATTTATTGAACGGCCCGCAAAGTCGCCTGAGAATGGCGATGAGAGCGATACACCCGAAACCGACGAAGACTAAGCTTGCCCCCAATTCTATTTTAACCATCACTCACCACAGGGAGAGAAAATGTCCACATCTTTTGAAACTGCTGCTGCCAATTTAAAGGTTGAAAAATCCGAGTTGCTGTTCCTTTACGAAAGCACGTTCTCGATGCCCAACGGCGATCCCTTCACCGGCGAGCAGCGCCTAGATGAAGAGACCAAGCGTATTCTGGTTTCGGATGTGCGTATTAAGCGCTTCGTGCGCGATTTCTTCCTCGACAACGACATCGACGTGTATGTACGTAACGACCGCTCGAATGTGAAAGAGGCTAAAGAGGGCGATGCCGAGTCGGGTGCGGCGGCGCGTTTCAATACGCTAGAAAAGGCGGCAGCCAAAGGCGCTACGGCGCAGGAAGTGCTTACCGGGCTCATCGATGTGCGGCTGTTCGGTGGCATTTCCACCAAGAAGGGCAATGCCATCAACCTGACCGGGCCGGTGCAGTTTGCGCTTCTCAACCCTTCGCTTAACCGGGTCGATTTGCGCATGCACCAGAACACCTCAGTGTTTGCTTCGAGCACCGATAAGGGGCGGGGAGCGATCGGCACCACCACTGTCGTGCCCTATGCGCTCTGCCAGATTCACGGCTGGATCAACCCTTTCACGGCTCAGCAAACCAACCTCAGCGAGAAAGACATCACGGCGCTATTAGAAGCGATGTGGCACAGCATCAACCTGGCCAATACCCGCACCAAGAGCAACCAGAATTCGGTGTTGCTCTTACAGGTCGTCTATGGCGATGCGCGGCGTAAGCTGTATGGGCTTGACCGTAAAATTAAGCTGGTGCCGGGCGAGCGCGACGAAAACCCTCTCAGAGAAGAGCAAATTCGCAATCGCGACGATTACACACTCGATTTCTCTGCGCTATTTGAAGCGGTGGAGCAGGCCGGTGATGTGGTGCAGGAAGTGCGCTTCTATACCGAAGACCTCGCAGTGCGCGCGCAGCTCGAAGGCCAGGCGAAGTTCAAAGCACTCACACTCTAAAGGGAGGACGCTATGGCCCTACCGACACAGAGTAATAACGAGATGTCGCCCGGTTTGCTGTTGCGTGTGAGCGGCCGTTGGGCGCATTTCAAAAAGCCCGAAACCAACAACAACCCGCTGACTCACGACTTCATCACCAAGACAGCATTGCTGGGCTTGATGGGCGCGGTGCTGGGCGTGGAACGCCGGGAAATGCGCGCGCTGTTTCCGCAATGGAGCGACGACCTGAAATACGGTTTGCAGTTGCAGCGCGCGGTGCGCAAAACCACCTGGGCCTTCACCATGCGCGGCGTGGTGAACCACAACGACAAAGCCCCTAAGCCGATGGAAGTGCTCAAAGAGCCCGATTATATCGTGGCATTGGCTTGCGTGAACTCGCGTTCAAGCGAAGCGCTGCAGGCGTTTTCCGAAGCTGTGCGGCAAGGCCATGCCTGTTATACGCCGGTATTGGGCCTGCATAATTGCGCCGCCGAGCTGGAATTTATTGAGGCCGGTGCGTTTGAGACTGGCAGCGGTACCTATTCTACGCGGGGTTTTGCGCTGTGTGAGCATAGTCCTGACTTCGATATGAGCGAAGGTTTTCGCTTCGGCTTTGAGCGATTGCCTACGCATCAAAACGATGATTTCTGGAACGATCCAAAACAGTATAAGGATGTGTGCTACATCGATTATACCGACGAGCAGCAGGAACTAAGCCTGAAAGACGGCGTTCACTATCGTTTTAACAACGGTAAGGCGTGGTGTTTGATTTAAAGGAGGGCGATCAGTGATGATCGCCTTTTTGCTTTTAAGATGAACCTCTCTACACCGGGCGCAAGCGAATTCGACCATTACCATTCCCACCTCGGAAAATTCCTGCGCGTCCACATGGAAGGCGTTTTGCGTGGCGTGCGCTTTCGCTCGGCATCGTTTTCCGTGGCGAGAGTTGTGGAAGTGGCGGCGCTGTTCCACGACCTGGGCAAGCTCGGCCCGAACTTCCAGCCCAAAGTGCAGCCTGAGTTCGTGGTGGAAGGTGATAGTTTTGATCGCAACTATTCGCGTCATGCCTATCTCTCGGCGTATGCGTTCTTATGCTTCCAGGCAAAAAATAAGTTGCGTGATTCATTAGGTCTCAAAGTGTCCGATATTTGGCGAGTGTTGGGATTGATTGCCCATCACCACGGACACCTGCCCAATTTCGCCAATGTGTTGAGTTTAGATGAATGTGAAGCGGCGGTGAATTTTCTTGCCACCAAGCCCCCAATGCCAGTATCCGGTTTTTTGAGCCAATGGTTGCCTCACCAATCGTTCGATCTGCTTGATCCCGTTAATAGCCGGTTATTCCTCTCGAAGGTTTATCGAACGTTACCCCGGGATATGCGCGAGGATAAAATTCCCAACCGCCTCGACTATTTCCTCGAAACCCAGTTCGCTTTCGCCTGCCTCATTGAAAGCGATAAGCGCGATGCCGGAGACAACGTTTTGTTTCGCCGCCAGGAGCAGTTGGCCTGGGCGCGCGAACATTTCGAGCCCAGCCTGCGAGAGAAGTTTGCCGGGATGCGTCAGTCTGCACAGGCCAAGAAGCCGCTTAACCTGGTGCGCACGGAGATGCGTGATGAAGCGGAACGCAACCTGCGCACCGTCTTACCGGGCGGGCAGCGAGCCTTTTCGCTACTGGCTCCCACCGGGGCGGGTAAGACTTATATGCTGCTCGCGCTGGCGAATATTATTCGTCAACACGCGCCCGACCACAGCGTGACCTACGGCCTGCCGTTTCTCACCATCACCGAGCAAGTGGAGGGAATTTGTCGTGAACTTTTCGGGCAAGGGTTCGTGAGCCGTTTCGATTCGCGCACCCAAAACCCGAAAATAGATGAGTTGCAAGCGAGGCTAGACCGGGCACCGCAGGAACAGCAAAGCGAAGAACTGCGCGAGTTGATGGCAGTGGCGTTCTCCGATGAGAGTTTCGATGCAGCTTTCACCGTCACCACCTTTGTGCAGATATTCGAGACATTACTTTCCAATCGCAACGCGACGCTGCTCAAGCTGCCCAACTTCTCGAAAACCGTTTTCGTGCTCGATGAAATCCAGGCGCTCCCTCCACGGTTGTATGTGTTCTTTATCGCTTTTCTGGAAGCGTTCTGCGAGAAGTTCGATAGTTATGTGATCTTCTCCACCGCGACGATGCCGTGGTTTGAAATCGCCAAAGAGGCTGGTCTGGCGCATAAACTTTTTGCGGAATACAAACCGCCTGCCGCTCTGCTTCCCGACACCTATTTCCAAGCCCCGGTTTTTAACCGCTACAAAGTGCAGGCGCTGTCGCAGGAGAAAGTCACCGCGGAAGAGTTGACCGACCATATCATTGAAGCGGGGCAGTCGTGTTTGGTGGTGCTCAATACTATTGCCGATAGTAAACGTGTTTACGAACTCCTCAAGGAACGTTCTAACACGAAAGTCATTTTGCTGAACACGCACTTCACGCTGCGCGACCGGCAGCGAAAGATCAGGCTTTGCAAAAGTATGTTGGAAGCAGGAAATCGGGTAATTCTGGTTTCGACACAGCTTATCGAAGCCGGTGTGGATATCGACTTTCCGGTGGTGTACCGCGATTTGTGCCCACTGCCGAGCCTGATTCAAACCGCTGGACGTTGCAACCGCAATGGGGAGCTAAAACATGGCCAGGTGTGGTTTTTCGAGTTGGTCGTGGAGGGCAAGTCGCGCGCTGAACTGATCTATGGCCAACCCGACTGGCTGTTGAGGTTTTCGCGGGAAAATGTGTTGCAGAGCAGTGGTTTATTTGAGCGCGACCTGTTCCCGGTGCAGCAGAAGTATTTTAAAGAAGTCGGCATTAATTTAAAGTTTGGGCGTTGCCTCTTATCTCTTGAAGGAGAAAAGCGTAAGGATGCGAGCCTGGTTGAGCAAATCGATGCCCTGGCCTTTAAAAATGTCGGCAGTTTTCAGCTCATAGAAAAGGAAGAACATGGCGAAAACTACCAGTATTTCGTGCCTCGACGCAGCGACTCGAAAAATGATCGCTTCGAACAATTACAGCAAGCTGTAGAGCGTCTGACAGATGCCATGCGCAAAGCCGAGGGGCGTTTGCCTTACGATATTTCCAAGAAGCATCAAATGGATATTCAAGCCAAAATGCAGTGTTTATCAAAAGATATGGTGCAGTTTCGCGTGCGGCGAGGGCAGGAGCCCCCAGCCTTTCACGAGGAATGCAACGGCATCCGGCGGTTAGCGCATGACTTCGATTATAGCCGTGAAAAAGGTATTATTTTTGATGGTGCAGCGATGGCCTCCCTTTAAACCTGGAGATAATCCATGAGCCAAACTCTTCCCACTTTCACCGGCACACAAGTGAAGTACTACCCCTTCTGCAAGCGGCGTCTCTGGCTGTTTACGCGGGGCGTGGAGATGGAGCAGGAAAACGAAGACGTGCAGCGCGGCACGTTGTTAGCGGAGCAAAGCTACTCGCGCGCCCAAAAAGAAGTTTCCATCGACGATCGCATTGTGATCGACTGGATGGAGAGTCGGGTGGGGGAGGATGGCGTGCTGGTGCTGCATGAAGTCAAGAAAAGCCGCTCCTTCGATGCCGCGCATCGGTTGCAATTGCTGTATTACATTTACTACCTGCAATGCAAAGGTGTGGAGGCGCGGGGGGAGATCGACTATCCGCTGCTCAAGAAGCGCGAGGCAGTGGAACTCACTCCCGAGAGTGAAGCCGAGCTGCTGAGGGTGCTCGCAGGCATCGAACAAGTGGTGGCCAGCAGCGAGCCGCCGCCGCGCCTGGAAAAGAAACGGCTCTGTGAAAAATGCGCTTATTTTGAATTGTGTTGGAGTTGAACGGCAAGTGTGAACGATGAATTATGAAGGATGAAGTGAAGGTAAACGGGCGTCGATGCCCATCAGTGCCCTTAAAGCTTGGTCGCTTACAATTTACCTTTCTCGGTGAACCCTGTGTTCTCCGTGGTTTATCCGCCGTTAATCGCGAAAATTAGCGACGAAGTTCGCGCAGCCGCAGGCTTGGCGTGCTCTCAAGTGAGGTGAAGTCGTTTGAAGCGGTTTTACTATATTTTCAGCAACGGGCGTTTGGTGCGGAAGCAAAATACCATCTACCTTCATCTCTATGAAGAGGACGATACCGAGCCGGACGAGGCGACGGTGGCCGATTCGGCGGGGCTTTCGGGGTGTGTGCTGGAAGATTTGGAGGACGAGTGCGAAGCCGATACCGCTCCCGAAGAGCCGGTGACTGCGCCGCTGGATGAGCGTCGCACGGTGGTCTCCAAGCGGCCTATTCCCATCAACGATGTCGAGGCGTTTTTCCTCTTTGGCGAGACCGACCTCAATACCAAGCTGCTCAATTTTCTGGCACGTCATAAGGTGCCGGTGCATGTTTTCAATTACTACGGCTTCTATTCAGGAACGTTCTATCCGCGTCAGGAGATCAATTCCGGGTTCATGCTGGTGAAGCAGGTCGAGCATTATGCCGATAAGGCGCGCCGCCTGGAACTGGCGCGATTGTTGGTGGAAGGGGCGAGCTTTAATATCCTGAAAAACCTGCGCTACTACGGTGCCGACAGCCGGGGGCGGGATATGTCGCCGTTCATCGAGAGCATCGAAGCCGAACGCGCCAAGCTGGCTCACGCTCCCGACGTGAGCACTTGCATGGGGCTGGAAGGGAAAATCCGTGCCACTTACTATGCCGCCTGGCCGCTCATCTTTGCTGCGCCCTGGGCCGAGTTTAGTAAGCGCGTGCGCCGTCCGCCGGATAACCCCATCAACGCGCTCATCTCATTTGGTAATTCGCTCTGTTATACCTTGGCGCTGGGTGAAATCTACCGCACGCCGCTTTCGCCGCTCATTTCCTATCTGCACGAGCCGGGCGCGCGGCGCTATTCACTGAGTCTCGATCTGGCCGAAATCTTCAAACCGATTCTGTGCGACCGCATCATCTTCAAGCTCATCAACAACGGCCAGTTGCGGCCAGAGCATTTCGATGAAAAACTCAATTTTTGCTACCTCAAAGAGAACGGCCGCAAGCTGTTTTTGCAGGAATGGGAAGAGCGTTTGAAGCAGACCATCGAGCACCGCAACCTGGGCCGTAAAGTCTCTTACCGTCGCCTGATGCGGCTGGAATGCTACAAGCTGGAAAAGCACCTGGTGGGCGCAACGCTCTACGACCCGTTTAAAATCTGGTGGTGAACCGTGTATCTGATTCTGGTGTATGACGTGGCGCAGGAACGCGTCGGTAAAGTCTGCCGCACATTGCGCCGCCGCCTGACCTGGGTGCAGAACTCGGTCTTTGAAGGTGAGGTGAGCGAAGCCGAATTCGCCCGCATCGAAGCCGAGTTAGCCGAAGTCACCGACCCCGCCGTCGATAGCGTGCTCTGCTACTGCATCCGCAACCCGAAGGGCTGGGAAAAGCGCGTCTTTGGTCAAGAACGCCTCAATACGGATACGTTTCTATAACAAAATGCACCTCCAGTCGTCGGGTCACTCGTACAAAATACGCTATCAGCACCCGACGACAAACAGACCTTTCATCTTTCGATTTTTTTGTAAGTTTGAGTTCAGAAGTTGTATAATATTGAGTAATGTAGGGTGGCCTTTAATCGAACCAGTGTGGAATTGAAACGTGGGGCACCCTCATCACGTTGCCCGGCACCATCTGCCTTTAATCGAACCAGTGTGGAATTGAAACGAATGCAAAGCAATTAGGTCGCGCGTGTTTGAGATGGAGCCTTTAATCGAACCAGAGAAGCATATGCTAAATTGCAATACTCTTGTAATTACATTGCGTTCATTTATCTATTGCCGTGATTCCACACGAGAACAAAGTACTGAAGACCACTACTCACTCGATAATCAGGAGCAACGGGCGCGCGATTACATCAAGATGAAAAAGTAGCGTGTCCTTAAAGTGCGTAAGGATGTTACCAGTGGAAAGAATGATGAGCGCGATGGATTTCAAGAACTTTTAATGCTTGCGCGCGACGGTAAAGTCGATGTCGTGGTGGTCTATCGGCTGGATCGACTCTCCCGCAATGTTCGTGATATTTACGATTTTCTTGATACGCTTCAAAAAGCGGACGTCGCATTTGTCAATGTGACCGAAGGGTTCGATACGACCACGGCAATGGGCCGTGCGATGTTGGGTGTGGCGGCCGTTTTCGCTCAGTTGATCCGGGAAATGATTTCCGAGAACTGTCGCGATGGGTTATGTGGCGCGCTGAAGCAGGACTTTTCAATGGTAATAAATCCAATCTTTACGGATATGGTTATTCACCGGAGCAAGGACTTAATTGTCAATGAGGAAGAGTCCGCTCGTGTTCGTGAGATCTTCAATTGGTTTACCGAACATGGTTGGGGCATTGAAAAGATTGCCAAGACTTTGAACTTGCGCGGCGTCCCCACCAAAACCGGCATTCAGTGGAGCGCTAATACCATTGCCGTGATGTTGCGTAACCAGGTTTATTCCGTGCAGGTTCGTGCCAACGGGAGTTTTGTCGAGGGCCAGCATCAGGCAATCGCCAGTCGTGAGCAGCATGATACCGCAGCAGTGATCATTAAAAGCCGTTCCAACCTCCTGCCGCGTAGCCACGATAGCGTTCATCTGCTCTCCGGCCTTGCGCATTGCGGGCAGTGTGGGAAACATTTAACGGTGCATTACATCAATAAAGGGCCAAATAAGAAGCGTTACAAATTCTACTATCACAAAGCCGATATCAAAGCCGGTGAGAACCTTTGTGGTGGGCTGGCCAAAAGCGCTCAAATTCTGGAAGCGACGGTTGTGGAACAGGTGGCTCGTTGTGCCGAGTTGAAGCTGATTCGAAAGGTCGTGTTGGCCGACCTTTGGATGCCGGTAAGATCGACGAAGATCAATTCGAGCAACAGAACCGGCGATTGCTTGCGCAGAAGAAAGAACTCCAAGAACGGCTGGAGGCGCTGACGGAAGAACTGGCGCAAGAGCAGAATTTCGAAGTGACGCTGGCACAGGGTCGTAAAGTGTTGGATGAGTTTCCTGTGGTGTGGGATTCGTTAGAGCAAGAGGAACAGCGTGAAGTGCTCCGTCTTTTGGTCGAGGAACTCAAAGTTCACAAGACGCATGTGGAACTAAAGTCATTATTTTTAGAACCGGTCACTATTCCGTTCGCCCTTTACAGTAAGAAGCTGGAAGTGGAGGAGAGCGACGTCAGTGAGTGCCTGACGAAAGTCGAGAAGTAGTTGGAAAATCGGCTCCGTCGTGAATTGTGGCTGCAGTAGATCTGGGAATCGAGCGCGCCTATGAACGCCTCGATGATGGTGCGAATCTGGTCGGGTGCCACGACGGAGCGGTCGAGTTCTTTGGCGGAGTATTCCAGGTATTCATCGAGCTGCTCCTAACGCCGCTTGCGGGCTTCCTTGCGGCGCTTGTCGATATCATAACCTTTCTCCACTTTGCCGCCGCGCTCGGTTATCTCATTTTATCACGTCGCACAACTTGTTTTCCACGGAAGATATGTTGTAGGCCAGGCGGGGATAGACTTGAGGCGGTCTGTCAGTGGCGCTTGCTAATGCATTGATGATCCACCTACGATACGGTGCACTACGACAACGCCAGCCATTGGTGGTATTGACAAGACGGCGCATACGGTGTGGACGTACGACTCAGCCTCACGGAGGTGAATTACAATAGCGGCACGCCAACCACAAAGCATTATCTGGTCAACCCAGAAAGATAAGTAATATAGGGAAACCCTTCACTGAAATTGGGATGAAATTGGGTGCAAATCGGTCATATTCAAGGTAAGATAACAATACCAGTCTTGGGAAGTGCAACCGTTATGAGTATTTTGTGCTTCGTTTTTCGTTCGTCATCGATAAACGTGACCCGTTCGTCGAGAATTTTTTGATACAAGGATAATCGTCATCAAGGGTGCTATGACTCAGCCGGAAAACTTACCTGATCCTCGACTCGCTGTCCAAGAACGTCATAGTCCGCAACGCACTCTCCAGCCTTACCCCCTTTCGGCCAGCGAATATGCCGACGGTGGCGAAGAGGCGGCCCGGTCGCTGCGAGACTATTTTAATATTTTGCGGCGCCGTCGCGCCATCGCTATCAACACCTTCGTCCTGGTTGTTGTGATGGGCATCGTGTTGACCCTCATTACGACGCCGCGCTACAGTTCGTCGGCGCGTATTCTG
>DAITOV010000121.1:6361-12316 GCA_036833945.1 Abditibacteriia bacterium | reverse complement strand
CACTCACCGTTATGTACGGTTAAAAATCGCAGAAAGAAAAGCCGGGGAAGAATTCAAGTTGGCCGAAACCGAAATCTGGGGAAGCAAGCCTCAGTAACAACGCTTCGAGCTTAAAGCCGGGCTGCGGGGAATTCATTACCCCGCAGCTAAATCAATAAAGGAGATTAATTCCCATGAAACCAGGTAAAACCAACCCGTCCGCGCCTCGAGGCGCAAGAGCTGCGTTCACCCTCATCGAACTTTTGGTAGTCATTGCTATTATAGCTATTCTTGCGTCGATTCTATTTCCCGTCTTTGCACGCGCCCGAGAAAACGCCCGCCGAGCCAGTTGCATGAGCAATTTGAAGCAAATTGGTTTGGGTATCATGCAATACACTCAGGATTACGATGAGAGAATGCCAAGTAACTACGTGAGGGTAGGATCTGGCGGTAGTATTTACAGATACTGGCCGGATTTACTGCAGCCGTATATCAAAAGCTATCAGCTATTTGTTTGTCCCAGTGACTCTGAACCCATAAGCCATCCTTTCAACCGCGGAGCAGGTGATCCCAACCCCTTACGGGTGTCCTACGCTCCCAACGGCATCATCACGTGCTCCGCTGGTGATATGACAAGTCTTAATTTTCCAGCGGTGAGCGCAAGCACTGCGCCTATTCTCTACGCAGGGTTATCACAAAGTATCGTCGGGTTAGAAGAACCTGCCACTACGATATTGATTACAGAGAAAGAAGATACCACGCCGCCCACAGTACCTCTCACACCGGTTAATATCGACAATTGCAACAATACCGATCTCTCTACGGATGCCGCCACTCGTGAAGTGCCGCCACGCCATCTTGAGGGCACGAATTTTCTTTTTGGGGATGGGCATGTGAAATGGCTTAAAAATAGCAAGCCGAATATGTGGACTTCCAAAACGGACTGACGCAGCGAAGGAATAAAACCACAAAACACTCCGCATTTGAAATGACAAACTTGAAATTACTGAGTAGAGACATTTTCCTGCAAGCCCCACCCGCGACTTGCATTTGGGGCAGCAGCTTCTATGCAAGCCTTAATAGTCTCGAGCTAATCGGCGAAGGCCAACACCTCCAGCGCAGCGACACCGTGGAATGTATGACCGTGCAGCGCTCGCAAGATAATGGCCGCAGTTGGAGCGAGATGGAAGTCACGCAAAGCGGTGAAAAAAGCGAAGGCGGCGTAGCGCGGCAATTCATCTTTCCCGGCTACCTTTGCCCGCACACCGGCCGCATGGTGCGCTTCACCAACCAGGCCGTTCTGCCCAACGATTCGCCCAGCGAAGCCGGGAAGTTCTGGCGCACTTATTACAGCGTCAGCGAAGACGGCGATCGCACCATCGCCCACCAGGGTATCATCCAGCAAAAAGGCGCGGAATTCTCGGCAGACCATCCCCTGCCGGAGATATGGCACGGGAAGAATAGTTATTATCGCGGCGCACTCAGTGGCGCTCCTTTAACCCTGGACAGCAACAGCTTCCTGGTTCCCCTGCAGTGTACGGTCCTTGATGCGAACCAAGAACTCTATGCACCCGGTGGCGGCTATGGCTGGTTTGTCACTCTCATTTTGAAAGGCACCTGGCAGAGCGACGGCGATATCGACTGGGAACAACTGGCATTGGTGCAAGGCGACCCCGCACAAACCACGCGCGGCATGATCGAAGGCACATTAGGGCATCTCGATAATGGCCGCTTACTGCTGGTCATGCGCGGCTCCAACGACGCCAACCACGACTTGCCCGGGTATAAGTGGTACAGCACTTCGGACGATGGCGGCCACACCTGGACACGCCCCGTGCCGTGGACGTTTGCTGACGGCAGCACGCTTTATTCGGCTTCGTCTTGCTCGCAATTAATCCCTCATTCAAGCGGCGCTTTGCTGTGGGTCGGCAATACCAGCCCCGATAACCCAAAGGGAAACTGGCCCCGCCAGCCTTTGGTTGCTGGAATCGTTGATCCCGCCAACGGCCTGCTCGTTCAGGATTCCTTGTGCGTGATCGACCGGAAGGAAGCAAACGACGATGAATCGCTGCAGCTTTCTAACTTCTACGCCCGCGAGGATCGTGAGACCGGTGATTTAATCGTACACTGCTCCCGCTTGGCGCACGCCTCCCCGCAAGGCTGGCAAGCCGATGCCATGCTCTATCGCGTTGCAGTGAACGATTGAATGCCTACGAGCGAGTAATTCGTCTGTAAAGTAATTTATTTCCCAACCATTCCTGGAACGGCAGGCTACTATTGGTGGCTCCGGCCTCCGTGCCGGAGTGAGTTTCGCATCCCCTCCGGCACGGAGGCCGGAGCCACCATCATCAATACCAGATCGCCTCCCCGTGTCGTGTCGTTAATTGCGAAAACTTGCGACGAAGTTGGCGGTGCCGGAGGCTTTGCGTGCTATGGAACGGTGACGGATTAGGATTTTAATTTGCAGGATTGGTATTAATCGTGCTCCGTATTGCAAGAAGATAAGTAAACGCAAGAACGCGATAAATCATGTCTCTCCCCGCCGTTACTGCCGAATCAGAATAATCCGATCCAGATAAATATTCTCCACCGCAGGATTCTTGAGCGAGGCCAACCAGAAATACTGTTTGGCGTGGAGCGGGTTCTGTCCCAGGTCGATAACCTGATACTGCTCACCAACCACACTCTGCAAAGCAAGAGACAACACTTTTACCGTGCGGTTTTCTTCTGTATCGTAAAGCCCCATCTGCAAGGCGTCTTTTTCGATAGCGACACCCGGCGTGGTCTGTATGCGGACGAGCGCATACGCGTGCCAGGCAGTGCTCTCACCGGCATCGAAAATCTTGTCGAGCGGTGCCTGAATCAGCCAGCCGTTGGCTTTGCCGCTCAGGCGGGCAGCCTGTTGGTCGGAAGCCAGGGCGTCTTCGACGATAGCGGTGCCGCTGCCCTTACTGTAGAGTAGCAGGTCGTTTTGCTGAATGTCGATGACGGCGCTCGCCTCATATTTTCGCGCAAACTCCGGTAAGGCCACGGCCGGAGGGAACTGCTGCTCCAGTAAAGGGATGTATTGATCGAACTTGCCGCCTTCGCTGTAGTTGCGCACCTCGAAACTGCGGGCATTTTGCGCGAACTGTTGAACGGCAGCCAATGGCTCGGCGGGGCCGAGAAAAGGCTTTTTCTCTTGCATGGCTGTGCGCTTGAGAGGTTTATAACGAACGATCCAGGCTAAATCCACGGCGTTTTTTTCGCGCAGGACACGGCGTGTCAGGGTAGCGTCGTCCTTCACGGCATCAAGGGCCTGGGTGAAGCATTGCGTTGCCCGGTTCATCGCGTCCAGGGTCAGGAAAGAGAAATCACTGTTGAAAGTCGAGAGCGTCCGGTTTTGAGCATCGAACGAGTCCTGGATTACATCCAGATACTCCTTGAGGTGCGGAGCGGCCGGGCCGTAATAACCGTGTAAAAACTCATCGGTGAGTTGGTCCTGGTCGAGTTGCGGGTTCCACATCAGTTGTCCCAATAACCAGGCCCGCAGGAAGACGAAGTCGCCGACGTTATTGGTGAAATTGTCGCCCTGCTCGAAAATGCCTTTAACGTTGTGAGTAGCAAAGAAGCGCAGGTCGTCGGCCAAATGTTTGCGGTTGGGGTGGGGCAGCATGCCGTAGTGAAAGTTGGTGACATAGTTCCACACGAACAGGTGGGGGGCAATGGCCGCCCAGCCACGAATATTCTCCCTTGCCTCCTGGTTGGAGTCGCTATCAAGGGCATGGCCGTAATCAGCCGCGATAGGTGCCAGACGAATGATGACGTTGTGGGCCGGGCGCACGGTTTTGGGTGGTTTTTCGCTGTCGTGATAAGCCAGGGTTTCCACCATGAAATCGGGATATTGGCGCTCGATTCGAGCTGCCACTTTATTCACGAAGTCCACAATGATCCCGGCCTGCGAGCCTTCGCGCTGTAGAAATTCCCGGCACTTTTCGCACTGGCAATAGGGAGCGACATCGGTTTCGGAAATGGAGATGTAGCCGGCCTGCGGGTTTTCCTTAATCCAGTCCAGGGCATTGCGGGTCAGTTCTTCCAACACGCCGGGGGCCGACAGGCAAAGCTGTGTGTCATGTGCCGAAGGCATTTTCGAGGCCGCCGTGCAGGGCAACCCTTTGTTGGCCGGATCGCTATACCATTCCGGGTGCTGCTGGAAATATTTCTCCGGTGGTAGGAGGCGGGTGAAAGTGTGTACGAAGCCCAGAATTTGATGATGCCCGCCCCATTCTGGCGCAATGCGCTGAAAGTGCCCGTTCTGGTGCGAGATGGCAGCGAAAACAGGATCGAGGGCCGGCGTGGTGAGGTTTTCCCGATAGCTAAACGGCGGAACATAGGTGAGGCTTATCGCTGGTATCTCAAGAGTGCTTTTGCGGGGAATGGTGCTGGCGTCCGGTGTCCACCAGCGGCAACCGACTTGCTGCTGGAGAAATTGGAACACCGCATACAGGGTGCCGCGTGGCCGTCCCCCGGCCAGAACCAGGTGGTGGCCGATGGTTTTGATGACGATGCCGTCGTTGCTCAAAGCACTCCAATCCTGTCGGGGCAGAAGTGCCCTGGCGCGCGTTCCGGCACCGACGAGAATTTGCGGCGTATCGTTTTCGACCTCGTTTTCCTTCTTGAGGAGAAAGGTAGCCCCGGTCACTTCTTGTAGATATTTTTGGAGTTGCTCGGCGGCGGTTTGCTCGACGGCGGTGGCCCCACCGGCCAGGCTGATGACGTAGGCGGTTTTTTGGTTTTGTGCCAGTTTCAGTGGTGGTGCCGATATCATGGTTTGTGCCGAGGAATGACTAACTATTGTTAATACAATGAGGAATAGAAGCAAGATTTTATTCATAGTCTTTATGGTTTAGAGCTTGAGATGACATTAACGTCCGGTTGCCTTCCTGTCTCCCGTATTCCGTCTACTATCTACCAATATTAGCTGGCCGGATTCCAGTTGGGATTGTTATAGTTGGCATTGCCACGCTTATTCCACTTCACATGCCCATCGGCGTAAGCGATATTGCCACCATCAAGATGCGGCCAGTAGATATTAGTAGGATTTGCCGCTAACGAAACGTAAGAGCCGGAATAGGCATAGTAGATACCGTATCGGTAATACAGATCGAGCACCATCACCAACTCGGCGGGCCGCACGATCTGGGCCTTAGAAATTCCTCCGCCTGCGCTGGCTGTCGAGGCCCAGCCGATGCTCACATTGTAACCGTAAGAGGGGAAACGGGTGGTTGCCGTGAGCGATTGTGACGGGCAGGTGAAGACTTGTGTGCTTTTGACATAGGGATAGATCGAATCGATCCAACTGGAGTAGGTGCTGCATGAGGTGTTCCCGTCGCAGATGGTATAGGCATTGGGCACGGTGCTGGGCGTGTAGGTGGACGCTGTATTTAATCGTCCCCAGATATTCGGGGGGAAACGCTCGTCGTAATCTTGCGTGTATTGCAAGAAGCCCAGGCCAATCTGTTTGAGGTTGCTCATGCAGCTTGCCCTTCTGGCATTCTCTCGTGCCCTGGCGAAAACGGGAAAGAGGATGGCTGATAATATCCCTATAATGGCTATAACGACAAGTAACTCTATCAAGGTAAAGCCGCTATGTGAACGGCGCAGTTGGAGGACAGGTGTCATTGTTATCGTCTCCTTGAATAAAATGTGTTCTAAATCATGTTATGCGTCTTGGTTCATGAGAACAACTCCCGGGGTGTCGCTTGCCACCGGGAAGGCTGTTGAACCGTGCACTTCCAGTTGCACCGGGAATTTCAGGTGTTGGGGATCGCTGTTTTCGTTTTCTTGATGCAGCAGACGAACGGCGGCACGCCCCATGGCTTCACGATCGAAACTGACCGAGGTGACATGGGGTTCCATATGATAGAGGTGCGAAACGTTGTCGAAGCCGACAATGCTCAGGTCTCGGGGGACCTGGATCCCATCCGCCAGTGCATG
>DAITOV010000121.1:0-6351 GCA_036833945.1 Abditibacteriia bacterium | reverse complement strand
GCATTATCCATCACGCCCATCGCGATGGGGTCGTGGTAGCACACGATGGCGGTAAAAGGCGGTTGCTGGGCCGGTGCCGTGCCGGTTTGGGCTTTGAGGGTTTGCCAACCTGCGCAGGCCGCACACACGCCACAGCCGGAGCAGTATTTATGGCTCGAAGTGTCGGGAAAGGATAGGCTGGTATTAATCCATTCTTCTCGCAGGGGGACGCCGAACTCGTTTAAAGCATCGCAGTAGCCCTGGAACCGCTCTTCGTCGGTGAGGCCGTTTTCATATTTCAACGTCACACCTAGGTAAGCGATATCCCGATGGCCTAACTCCAACAGATGGCGTGTGGTTTCGTAGGTGCCACGGCGGTCTTCAACCATCAGGCTGTGGGCGTCTTGGCAGACCGATTGGTAGGTGACGATGGGCAAGCCCAGGGCGCGAATGGCCGAAACGTCTTCGGGAGCAAAACCGATGGAAATGACGCCATCGACATTGCCTTCCCGGATGCTGCGCGGCAGTTCACCCAGGCGCACGTTGAAAATGAAGATTTCCAGGCCCAGGGCGGCGGCTTCGTTTTCAATGCCTTTCATCAAGGGCGCGAAGAACACCATGTGGTGTGGCGAAGGACTCACCAGCGGCGGAAAAGCGACGGCGATGACTCCGGTTTGCACTTTTTGGCCGTAACGTTTGGCAATCAGTGAGCGGGCCGCCTGGTTGGCGTTCACGTCATAGCCCATCTCACGGGCGGTTTCCTGAACACGCTGCCGGGTTGCCGGTGAAACTTCTTCGTAGCCTTTCAAGGCGCGGGCCACCAACGAGCGCGAGATATTCAATTTTTGGGCAATTTCTTTCTGAGTGACGCTCATAATAGTCATTGAACACGTGTTCAATGACTATTATACCCACTCTGTTTGTGTTTTAAACATCTTTTTCAGGAGCATTTCGCCGACGGAAGAACCACGCGCGTCAGCAAGTGGACGGGGTAAAGCATTGTGCTTACTCCAATGGATGCCTGAAATAAACAAAAAGCCGAAACAATCCGGCTTGCTAACGCGCGCGGTTCTTCATTGCGCAGCGGGAAGTTACTTCCCAAACCGATAAGCCGCTTGCACAAACAACTTGGGTTTTGTCTCACCGTAAGCAGTCACGATACCCTGGCGCTGCACCCCGGCGGTGACGGAAAACTGTTGGTTTTGTGGGCGGTAGCGCACGCCGATGGAGTAGGGGAATTTCACCCGGTCGGTGTAGGCGGGGTCGGAATTCTCGTAGTTATTGCTCTGGATTTCTCCCAGCACGCTCCATTCTCCCTGGCGGGTGAGGGGCACTTCGAGACCGGCGAAGACCGAAGCTTTAGTCGAGCGGAAGTCGTCATCGGCCTGGAAACGATCCCAACGCAGCCCTACCGTGCCGTTGATGGGGGCGCGGTTTTCGCGGTTGCCCAGGGCTTTGGTCGCTGCGACATAGGCATGAACGTTGCGCTGCATGCCTCGGTTCGTTCCGGCTCCCACCGCCACCTTCAGGCCTTTTTCGACGTTGGAGAGCAGTTGGTATTTCGCACCGATGGCAAAATCGTTGCGCTGCCAGGAGTCGAAATCGGTGCGGTAGCGATTGAGGCCGCCGCTCAGTTCTAACTTTTCGGAAACGCCCACGGCACCGAACACGCCATAGTAGCTGTCGTTTTCCAGCGTGCCGAAATCGTAATAGCTGGCCTGAACAACGGGGCGGCCTTTCTCGACGATATTGGCGGTGGGGTTGAGGACGAGGCCGGTTGCGCCGTTGATATCGAGATCGGCTTTGGCAGCCAGGGGGGCGCTTAAAAGCGTGATAATGGCGGCCAGGGTTTTAAAATGGTTTTTGCTTGGCAATGTCGTATATTCTCCTTGGGTTTTCGATGGGTTAATCATATCAAAGTCGCCGCTGGTTTTTGGCGGGCGAATTGGAGCCTTGTAACGCATTCGTAACACGAATCAGGGAATCATAAGCAATTGATAGGGGGCAAAGCGCTTCACCTACAGCCCCGCCCTTGATGGACGCGCTATACTGAAACACTGTTTTAGTGTTACAACCATAAAGCCTGCATGGGCTGACTATATTGGGAAGATGGAACGTGATCTTATGGCAAGTAAGAATGCAGTTGAAGGTGTAAAACCGGCGGCGGAACCTGCCGTTAACGGCGCAGCCCACACGAATGGCGTGAGCGTAGCCGCCAAGAACGGAATCGCCACCGATGCCAAGGCCTCGCTAAACGGCAAGGCAAGTGCCTCCAAGAAGAAGCAAGCTCCTGTTGTGAGCGAAGAAGAGCGCACCGAAACCCGCGAGTGGCTCGAATCGTTGGAATGGGTGCTGCAAAACGCCGGTTCCGAGCGTGTGGCTCACTTGCTCGAACAGCTCGAAAGCTATGCGCACCGCAAGGGTGTGAAGATTCCGTTCTCGGCGAACACTCCTTACGTCAACACCATTCCACGCGACGAGCAGCCGGAATACCCCGGCGACCTCGAAATCGAGCAGCGTATTCGCAACATCATCCGCTGGAACGCCATGGCGATGGTGGTGCGCGCCAACAAGGAATCGAGTGAAAACGGCGGTCATATTTCCACCTTCGCTTCGGCCGCCACGCTCTACGAAGTGGCGTTCAACCATTTCTTCAAAGGTGCCGACCATCCCGAAGGCCCCGACCAGATCTACATCCAGGGCCACGCCTCTCCCGGTATCTACGCCCGCGCCTTCCTTGAAGGCCGCATTAGCGAAGACCAACTCATCAACTTCCGCCAGGAATTGCGCGATACCCCCGGCCTTTCTTCCTACCCTCACCCGTGGCTGATGCCCGATTTCTGGCAGTTCCCCACCGTTTCGATGGGCCTTGGCCCGTTGATGTCGATCTACCAGGCACGTTTCAACCGCTACTTGCAAGACCGTAAGATTAAAGACGCCGCCAAGTCGCACGTATGGTGTTTCGTGGGCGATGGCGAAACCGATGAGCCTGAAACCCTGGGTGCGATTTCCCTGGCTGCGCGCGAGAAACTGGAAAACCTGGTCTGGGTTATCAACTGCAACCTGCAGCGCCTCGATGGCCCGGTGCGCGGCAACGGCAAGATTATTCAGGAACTCGAAACCCTCTTCCGTGGTGCGGGTTGGAACGTAGTCAAGGTGCTGTGGGGCGGCGATTGGGATGAATTGCTGGAACGCGATACCGATGGCGTACTGGTCGAGCGCATGACCGAGGTGGTCGATGGCCAGTATCAGAAATACACCGTCTCCAGTGGCGATTACGTGCGCAAGGATTTCTTTGGCTCCTCGCCCGAACTATTGAAGATGGTGGAGCACCTTAGCGACGAAGAGATTTACAAGATTCGTCGTGGCGGCCATGATCCGGAAAAGGTGCATGCTGCTTTCAAAGCCGCGATGGAAAATACTGGTTCGCCGACTGTTATTCTCGCTAAGACCATTAAGGGCTACGGCATGGGTGAGGCCGGTGAAGGTAAGAATATTACGCACCAGCAGAAGAAAATGAACGAAGACGAACTGCGTGCTTTCCGTTCGCGCTTCTCTATCCCGATTTCCGATGAGGAAGTCTCCAAAACCCCGTTCTACAAACCGGCTGCCGATTCGCCGGAAATGAAATATTTGCAGAAGCGTCGCGAAGAGTTAGGCGGCTATCTGCCCAAGCGCGAAGTCAACACTCCCGCCTTCAAAACGCCCGATGAAAGCCTGTTTGCAGAGTTCTATGGTGGCTCGGGCGATCGCACGCCGTCCACGACGCAGGCGTTCGTCACCATCCTGAACAAGCTGATGCGTGATAAGGAAATCGGCAAGTTCGTGGTGCCGATCGTGCCTGACGAAGCGCGCACCTTCGGTATGGAAGGCCTGATTGCCAGCTTTGGCATCTATTCGCACATCGGCCAGCTTTACGAACCCGTCGATAAAGTCGGTTTGGTCTATTATAAAGAAGCCACCGACGGCCAAATCCTCGAAGAAGGCATCAACGAAGCCGGTTCGATGGCCAGCTTCCTGGCAGCGGGAACTGCTTACGCCACTCATGGCGTGAACATGATTCCGTTCTACATCTACTATTCGATGTTCGGTCCGCAGCGTGTGGGCGACCTCTTCTGGTTGGCCGGCGATATTCGCGCCAAGGGCTTCTTGCTCGGTGGAACGGCCGGACGCACCACGCTGGCCGGTGAAGGCTTGCAGCATCAGGACGGCCATTCGCACCTCGCGGTTTATCCGATTCCCAACTGCATGGCCTACGACCCGGCCTATGCCTATGAGTTGGCAGTCATCATTCAAGACGGCATCAAGCGCATGTATGAAGACGGCGAAAGCATCTTCTACTACCTGACGGTGATGAACGAGAATTACGCCATGCCCGCCATGCCCGCTACCCCGGGTGTGAAGGAAGGCATTCTCAAGGGCTTGTACAAGTTCAAACCGGCTGCTAAGAAGAGCGCCAAACTGCGCGCCCAGATTCTGGGCAGCGGCACCATTCTCAACGAAGCGGTGAAGGCGCAGGAAATTCTGGCCGAGAAATACAATGTGCATGCCGATGTATTCAGCGCTACCAGCTACAAGAACCTGTATGTCGATGCCCTCGACTGCGAACGCTGGAACCTGCTGCACCCGACCGAAACGCCGCGCGTGCCCTACGTGACCCAGTGCCTGCAAGATGGCCCCGACGTCATCGTGGCCGCCAGCGACTATGTGAAAGCATTGCCGGAATCGATTTCGCGCTGGGTGCCGGGCGAGTTCATCTGCCTTGGAACCGATGGCTTTGGCCGCAGCGCCGGACGCGTGGCCTTGCGCGACTTCTTCGAAGTCGATGCCCGTTACATCACGCTGGCAACCCTCACCGGCCTGGCCCGCGAAGGCAAGCTGGAGTGGGGCATCGTCGAAAAAGCCGTCATCGACCTGGGCATCAACCCCGATAAACCCAATCCTTTTACTGTTTAGTTTGATTCACCACAGAGGACACGGAGAACACAGAGATTTTAGAAATACTTTTTTCTCCTCTGTGTTCTCTGTGACCTCTGTGGTTAAAAATTAGGAAACCTATGGCTACTGAATTTGTTTTGCCCGTGTTGGGCGATGGTATCGATGGTGGAACGCTCGTTAAGATTTTGGTGAGCGTGGGCGATACGGTTGAAGAGGGACAGAACGTTCTGGAACTCGAAACCGATAAAGCGGTGCTGGAAGTGCCCTCCACCGTAAGCGGCAAAATCGAATCGATTGCCGTGCAGGAAGGCGCGAAGATCAACATTGGCGATGCAGTTTTCACCGTCGATGAAAGCGCTGCCGGTAGCGAAGCGGCCGCAGAAGAAGCTCCGGCTGAGGAAGAGGCGAGCGAAGAAGAGGCTCCCACCACCGGTGAAGAACCTGTAGAAACCGAAACCGAGCCTGCTGCGCCTGCAGAAGAGAAGAAAGAAGAAAAGAAGGCCAAACCGGCCCCTGCACCGGCCACTCCGGCTGCTGGCGGCGATGAATATGCGCCAGTTCCGGCTTCGCCTTCCACTCGTCGCTTTGCGCGGGAGATTGGGCTGGATATCCAGTCGGTCACCGGCAGCGGGCCGGGTGGGCGTATTTCCGAAAACGATGTTAAAAGCCGCGCCCGCGAAATTCTCTCCAGCGGCGGCGGTGTTTCTACCGGCGTTCCTGCTGCGCCACTGCCGGATTTCTCCAAGTTCGGACTCATCGAAACCGAAGCCTTCTCCAACGTGCGCCGTGCGACTGCTAACCAGATGGCGCGCTCGTGGCAGGCCCCGCACGTCACCCAGTTCGATAAAGCCGATATCACCAACATCGAAAAGCTGCGCAAGAAGTATTCGCCACTGGCCGAAAAGCAGGGCGGCAAGCTCACCGTCACCGCGATTCTCATCAAAGTCATCGTGGCGGCCTTGAAGAAATTCCCGCAGTTCAACTCCAGTCTCGACCTGGCCAACGAACAGCTCATCCTCAAGAAGTACTACAACGTGGGCGTGGCCGTCGATACCGAGCGCGGTTTGCTGGTGCCGGTGATCCATAACGCCGACCAGAAGAGCCTGTTTGCCATTGCCGCCGAGTTGGGGGAAATCGCCGAGCGCGCTCGCAACAAGAAAACCGGCCTGCAAGAGCTGCAGGGTGGCTGCTTCACCCTCACCAACCTGGGTGGCATCGGCGGCACGCAGTTCACCCCCATTGTGAATACCCCCGAAGTCGCCATCCTGGGCGTAGCCCGTGGCGGCATGGAGCCGGTGTGGAACAAGGAGACGAACGCCTTCGAGCCGCGCCTCATGTTGCCGCTGTGCCTGAGCTACGACCACCGCGTCATCGACGGCGCCGACGGTGCCCGCTTCCTACGCTTTATCGCTGAGGCCCTGGAAGAACCATTCT
>DAITOV010000120.1:0-12349 GCA_036833945.1 Abditibacteriia bacterium | reverse complement strand
TTCGCCCTCGGTCACTTTAATCACGGTGCTGCTATCGGGTTGTTCTTCCAGGGCAATATTCACTACTGTTTCTTCATCCCAAACGAAGGAGAGAGCGCTATTCGGTTCGACTTGAATTGTTTTTACGGGAAAGCCTTCGGGAAACTCAGGAAACTGCCAATGAACTTCCTGGCCTGGCTCCAGGCGGCCGGTGCTGTGAGAAATGAAATACTTCGTCATCTTTTCAGGATTAACGATCGCTTCAAAAACTTCGGCAATCGGCTTCTGAATTTGTATAGTCGCTTTAGCTGTCAGTTTCATGATTGAGTTGTTTCTTTGTTCCAGGCGTCAACCATCATGTCGAAGCCTTGTTGCCAACCTTTCTCGCTTTCGGAAACAGCGCCTGGCGGCAGTTCTTTCAATTCAACGGCAATATCTTCTCCCGTTTCTACGAAGGTGAGGATACAGCCGGATTCTCCATCGGGTGTAATGTTGATGGAAATAATATCACTGTTGGGAGAAAACTGCGGCATTGCGTAGGTATATTGCAACCGGTACGGGCGCTCTACTTCCAAATATTCGCCGGTTGCGGTGTAGGTTTCATTTCCTTCATGACGCACTATCGTCCAACGGCCACCGACCCATAAGTCGATGTGGAACGCGGTATCGTCTGTCCACCACACACGCATCGCTTCCGGTTTGGTGAATGCATCGAAAACAATTTCCGGTGCGACCGCGAATTTCCGCACGATTTGCAGGGAAGTATTCATAAAGTTTTCATGCAACGGTAATGCATACCAAAAGACTATTCCTTATGCATTGGCTGTTGGTTTACTGCTTTTTTGCTGTATTTAAAAGCAGATTTGCAGTGCAAGAAACAGTCCCATTCCATAACGTGTACGGGAAAATTTTTTCTGTTAGTGGGGAACCGGCAGGAGATAGGTAACTTCAGTGAGGGGGAAAGAAAAAAGCAGACACTAATTTGGTGCGCGAGAGAGGACTTGAACCTCCACGGGGTTGCCCCCACTAGATCCTGAATCTAGCGCGTCTGCCATTCCGCCACTCGCGCAACGCGAAGAAAGATTATAGCGAGGCGCGGTGCTTATCGCAAGTCTAAAAATTTTATAAAGTAATAATACCTTGGAGCGAGCATGCGATATCCTCTTAAATTTAAACCTTACCTGAAGTTCTACCCCTATGGCGGGCGGCGTTTTGCCCAGGTCTTGCAGTTGGATGATATTCCACAAGATTGCGATATTGCCGAGACGTGGGAAATTTCCGATCACGGTGAAGAGCAGTCGGTTGTGGTCAATGGAGAGTTGGCCGGAAAGACGCTGCGTGAACTGATGCAGCAATATGGCCCGGAGTTGGTGGGGCGCGAAGTTTACGACCGTTACGGCGATTATTTTCCGTTGCTGCTCAAGTTTCTCGATTGCGACAAGCGGCTTCCGGCTCACATGCATCCTAATGATGCCCATGCGGGCCGTCTGGGGCTTGCTGACAAGGGGAAAACCGAAGCCTGGTATATTGTGAAGGCCGATGATGGCGCAGGGGCTTATATCGGCTCTCTGCCGGGCCTGACGCCTGAAGGCTTTACCGAAGCTATTGCACGGGGTGACAATTACGACGGCGTGATGAAAAAGGTCGCCACCAAAACCGGTGAAACCTACTTTGTTCCCTCGGGCCGTTTACATGGGCTGGACGGCGGCAACCTGGCATTTGAAATCCAGCAGAATTCCGACGCCGGTTTTGGCTGGGACTGGGCAGGGTTTGTAGAAGCTGGAGTCATTTCACCTGAAGATGCCCAGGTTCACCCCGGCCTGGCGGTGGAATGCGCCTATTACGAAGATGGACAGCAAGAAACCACGAAATACGTGGCGATTGAAGAGCAGGGTGCGACCCGCAGTTTCTGTTGTGCCAGCCAATATTTCGTGTTGGAAAATTGGAAGAGCGATAAGCCGATTAATTTCAGCGACGCAGCAGAGCGCTTCAATACCTTCACGCTCATTGGCGGCACGGCCCGATTTACGGCCAATGGCGAGGCCGTAGAGGCCCGTAGCGGGCAATCGCTGCTCATTCCTGCAGGAGTATCGGTTGAGATAGTGCCGGGTGAAGATGGCGTTGAATTGTTACGTTGCTACGTGCCGCAATTGCAGCGCGATATAATCGACTTTTTACGCTCCCATGGAAAAACTGATGAGGAAATTGCCTGGTTAGGTTCTTACGGACAGGGTAATGATCTCCTGCCACTGCTCAAGCTGCCCGAAAATATTTTTAACCGCTCTTAATTTGCAGAGAGCAGCGTTGGAAATAGTTTGCAATAAATGCGAAAACACCGATCATAGCCAGGCTATGATCGGTGTTTTTTATAGCGTTTGAAAGCTTTCAATAACTTGTGGCTTATTTCGAACCGTATTGCCGCAGTAGTTCTTCGTGCGAGAGTTGGGAAAGCTCGACTTCCTTGCTGTTTTCTGCCTTATCGCGCATACGAGTTGCGCCAAAGGCAGCCGCCCCTAAAATAACCAGCAAGAGGATGCCGGAGAAGACGCCGCTCGACAGCCCCAGCGGAATTTCCTTGAGGGTACGTACCAAGAAGAAAAGGCCGACACAGCCGACGATGAAGATAATAACTCCGCCTACGGCGGCGGAAAGTAACCCGGCGGTTTGTGCGACTTCGCGGGTAATGTCGGCTCGTTGCAACTCTAAATGCCGCTCGTGTTCTTTAACGCGTTCGACTTCTTCGGGTGAAGGTTCACCGGCCAGTCCGCTTCCATAGCCGACTGTAGGGGGACGTTTGGGACGAGCCGCGCGCGGTGGCGGCGGTGCAGCGCGTGTCCCGGCGGCTGGTGGGGTGGGAGCAGCTTCGGTAGTTGCACGCGGCGGTGGCGCTGCCGGGCGGGGTGCCGATTGAGGGCGTTGGGCAAAAGGCGGCACGTCGGGCCGGGCTGGAGCCCTGTTTGGTGTTACCGGTGGCGGAACTGCTTCCTGGCTTTGCGGCGCAGCTTCTTGTGCTGCGGCGGCCCTATCGGCTAAGGAAGCGGGCACCGATGGTGCATCGTCGGCTATGAGTTCGAGTCCCTGTTTCCACTTTGCCCAGATATCTTCGCGCTCGGCGGCCAGCACTGCGGGATCGACTTCCACTTCCGCCATGCCCGGTAGCGGCGGCTCTTCGGTTTGCGGAGCCGATTCCGGCATGGAAACGCTGGGGGTCGATGGCTCGGCCGTCACGACCTTGTTGCCGGTGCGATAGGCCGTTAAGTAACGGTCATACTCTTCGCGACGGCGTTTATCGAGCAGGAGATGGCGCGCCTGCGGCAGAAATATTTCATACATCTGCTGATACTGCAGGCGTTTTTTGGCATTGCGGTGATCGAGATTCTGCTGCGATTCGAGATATAACTCGTTGATGCGCTTGCGAATCGTTTCCGCTTCGGCGTCCGTCGCCAGTTCGAGTATTTCGTATAAGTCAACAAATTCGTCCTGAGACGTAACGGCCATTGGTCCTTTGCTCCTCGTAATATTCTGATCTGGTCAGCTTATGCCGGAAAAATCCGCGCTTTATTATTTTAGCGCAAGCCGAGCATTTTGGCCTTTGTTCTTTATCAAACGACTCGACTTAAAGACGGAACAATGCTCCCATCTGTTTGCCGAGTAGGCGGTTCACCAACAAGAAGGTTCCGGTAAGGAGCAACATGCCGATGACACCTAATGCACATGCAATATATGTTCCGCCACTCACTCCCAGTGTTAACTGATAAATGGCCTTGGCCAGCGGCGCGGTTTGCGGATCGACGGCTAAGATCAGCGAGTCGGAAACTTCCAGTACGGCGAAGGCAAATGTCAACAATGCGGCGGCAATCAGGTTGGCCGAAACCAGCGGGCGGGTAATGTGCCACACCGTCTGAAGCGGTGATGCTCCCAGGTTCAGGCTGGCTTCTTCCAGAGCCACGCTGGTTTGTTGCAAGCCGGATGAGACCGCGCGCAAGGCGTAGGGTAAGCGGCGGATAGCGTAGGAGATCACCAACAGCGGCACGGCATTTACTAATGGGTTGAGCGGTGTTCCGATAAAGGCCACTAAAAGGCCAAAAGCTAAAATTAAGCCAGGCAGGGCCAATGGCAACATGGCCAGAGTATCGAGAAAGCTGCGTCCCCATACCTTGCCACGCACAAGGGCATAGGCCAAAGCCGCACCGGCAATCACATCGATTAACATGGAGAGTAGGGCGCACACCAGCGAAATCTTGATGGCGGTCATGGCGTAGTTGCCCTGTTCGCCAAAAATGCGCACGTAGTGTTCGGTCGTCCAGGTCGGCAGCAAAGTGCTGGTCCAGTCTTTAGCGAACGAGGCGAGAACGACGCCGAAATGCGGCAGTAGCGCCAGGAAAATAACAATGCCGAAAGCGCCGTAGACAAAGGGCAGAAGCCACAATGGCGTGGCGGTTTCGCTGGCCCGGCGTGTCCCTCGTGCCACGGTGGCGATTTTAGCGCTATCCAATGCGCGTCGCGAGATCCAGAAAATCAAGACTGCGACAATCATGAGCCATAGCGCCAGCACATACCCCATCGGGTTGTTGACATCGGTGCGGGCATCGAAGATCTGCACCGCCGTGACCCGCTTGAAATTGAAAATCAGCGGTGTGCCCAAATCGGTGAGGGCAAACACGAAAACGATCAGTGCACCTGAAATGAAACCCGGACGAAGCAAAGGCAAGGTGACCGTGCGCAACACCCGCAAGCTGCCGGCCCCCATGTTTTCGGCAGCTTCTTCAAGAGCCGAATCGATATTGGCCCACGCTGCGGCGACGTTTAAGTAGATAAGTGGATAGAGATGAAGGGCTGCGACCAGAACCACCATCGGCGCGGCAAGCTGCAGAAAATCGATAGGCTCCGAAAGTATTTTCCATTCGCGCAGCAGAGTGTTGATGGTTCCTTCGCGTGCCAAAAATTGACGCAGCCCCACTGCGCCTACCAGCGGTGGAAGAAGCAGCGGAACCAGTAATAAGCCGGTTAATAGCGATTTGCCGGGGAAGCGCAATCGCGCACCGCAATAGGCCAGAGGAATCGCCAGTATGGAGGAAACCAGGGTGACGAAGACACCGATGAGAAAGGCGTTGCGCAAGCCTTCGCGGGCGATAGGGTCTTGCACCGGCAGCCACATCAATGAAGGCGTAAACACGCCGCCCACACTAATGGAACCAATGAGAACCTTTCCCACCGGGTACACCAGGAACGGCCCCAAAAACAGCACGCACAAAATCCAGGTGCAGAGCGAAAGCGGCAGGTTTTGTGGAAGTTTACGCATTGCTGGTGGATGGAGCCGATAGATTAAACGGTTGTTAGATAGATGTCATCACATTGCCGCCGCAGACCGGCAAGAACACACCGGTAACATAGGAGGCTAAGTCTGAAGCGAGCCAGGCCACGGCGTTGGCGATGTCCTGGTCGGTGCCGCGCCGGCGCAGTGGGATTTTTGCGGTATAGGCAGGTAATTCTTCTGTGCCGTTGACGCGGTTGATCTCCGAAATCGTATCGCCGGGAGCCACCTGGTTGACAGTGATGCCATGCTGCCCCACCTCACGCGCCAACACACGCAGAATGCCGTCCATGCCGCGCTTGGCGCTGGCATAGGCTCCCTGCGGAGTGGTGCATTGAATGGCACATTCGGTGTTGATACCGATAACGCGGCCCCACTGCTTTTCGATCATTGCCGGGACGAATGCTTTGGCCATCAAGACATTGTGCAAAACGCAAGATTCAAACTGGCTGTTAAAGTCGGGCAGCGGTTGATCGAGCAGGGAAACCCAGTCGTATTGAATCACGGCATTGTTAACGATGATATCGGGAGCGCCTAACGCAGTGTTTACTTCGTCGCGCAGACGGAACACGTCACTTTCCTTGGTGACATCGGCCTGGAAAATTTCAGCGCGTCTGCCCAAAGCCTGGATTTCAGTCCGGAGTTCTTCTGCGGTGGTGCGGTTGGAATGATAATGAATCGCAACGTCTGCCCCGCACTGGGCCAGGGTGCGCACCATGACGCGACCGAGTTGTCCGCTTGCGCCTGTTACAACAACCAGTTTGTTGGATAAATCGATTTGCATGTGAACTGATGTTTCCTTATTTTTTAATAGCGCGCAACTGCCCGCAAGCGGCGGCAACATCGGCACCGCGTTGCACGCGTTGGGTTGTAGCGATTCCGGCTTTTTCGAGCGTGGTGCGGAACAAACGCAAGTCTTCGGGGTCTGGTGAGTTGAATTGAGCGCCTTCAAAACTGGCGTCGGGAACGGCATTCCACGGAATCAGGTTGACGTGGCACGGCCAGCCCTTGCACAGCCTGGCCAGTTCGTTGGCGTGGTCTAATTGATCGTTTACTCCGCCCAATACGACATATTCAAAAGTCACGCGTCGCCCAGTGGTTTTTACGTATTCTTTTGAGGCAGTGATAATATCGGCAACACGGGTTTTGAGGGAAGTCGGAATAAGCCGGTGACGCAGTTCGTCGAAAGGCGCGTGGAGCGATACCGCCAGTGTGAGTTGGAGTTTTTCGGCAGCGAGTTTTTCAATGCCGTTGATGATGCCTACCGTGGAAACGGTGATGTGGCGCATGGGGATGCCCATCTCGTCGTGCATCAAATAGATGGTCGGCAACACATTGCCCAGATTGAGCAGCGGTTCGCCCATGCCCATGAAAACGATATGGGTTGGAGCGGTGCGCTGTCCGGGGCTCTGGCGCATAGCTAACAGTGGCTGGGCGATGATTTCGGCGGTGGAGAGATTGCGGCGAAAACCGCCTAAACCGGTCGCGCAAAAAGTGCAGGCCATGGCGCAACCGGCCTGGCTGGAAACACAAACGCTGACCCGATCGGCGTAGGGTAGATAAACGGTTTCAATCTTCTCGTTATCGGCCATTTGCAGCAAGAGTTTGGTGCTGCCGTCCTGGCTGACATGCTTGGCGGCGATTTCGGGAAATGTCAGGGCGTGATGCTCATTGAGCTTGAGACGCAGTTCCCGGCTTAAGTTCGACATGTCGTCGAACGAGGTGGCGCTTTTACGATAGATCCAATCGGCGACTTGACGCCCACGAAAGGCGCTTTCTCCGTGTTTTTTTAATTCTTCTTCTAATTGGGAAGTGCTTAGGCCCAGCAAATTCATGCAGCCGAGTTTATCTGCAATTCGTAAGCGAGAGGAAATTTTTTAGAGAAAAGGGCGATATAACCAACAAAAAAGAGACTTTCCCTTTGAAAGCGGAAAGTCTCTTTTTTGTCGTGTCGCTGCTTTTTATTTTTCGCGTTCGTTGGCCAGAATTGCGCCTGCGATGAAGATACCTGCTCCGGCTGCCAGTTGAATGAGGGAGGTTTTGGTCAGGCTGCTCTGCAGGGCTTCATCGTTGTCGAAGGTGGAGTCGTCGTCAATCGACTCGATAGGAGAATAGTCGGCTTCTTGGTGAATCACATATTCGCCCAGGGCCATGCTGGCCACGGAAGAGACGACGGCAGCTCCGTACAGGGCATCTTTAATGCGCGCTACGTTTTTAAATTTTGCACTCGGCCGCTTGGGAGGATTGCGGCGCATGATAATATGAGTGATGATGGCCGAAGCCAAACCGGCAGCGGCCCAGGGCTGGAACAATGCCCAACCTTCATCAACCATTTTAGCGCGCTCATCCGGGTCGTCGAGCACCTCCACAGCTGGATTCATCGACATGGTTCCCATCAGAGAACCACCCCACCATACCGCTAAACCGAGATCATGAATAGCGCGAATAATGCATCCCATAATAGCTCCTGTCGAACTTCAAATCGTTCTATAAATACGTCCGGCGTTGATTCTAACTTACTTTTTTAACCCACGGGCAAGCCTGATGCCAGTAAAGAATGTATTTTAATACGATTTATTTTTCGACTGATTACCACGACTTAGTCCTTACCGCGCACCGTGTCGCAGAGCACTCCATCGCGCATGCGAAAAATCACATTCGCGTTTTCCAGCATCTCGGGATCGTGTGTCACCACCAGCAACATGCCGTGATTGAGCTGGCGTTGCAAAACGGCCATCACACGGTTGCCGGTTGCCGAGTCCAGGCTGGCTGTCGGTTCGTCGACAAAAAGATATCTGGGGCGATGCACCAGTCCGCGCGCCATGGCAGCGCGCACGCGCTCGCCGCCCGAACATTCGTTGGGAAACTTGTGAGCGAGATCGGCAATGCCCAGTTCTTCCAAAAGTTCCATGGCATGTTCGATATCGCTTGGACCTGGTATCTCGACCGGCACCAAAACATTTTCCAGAACATGTAAATAGGGAATGAGAAAGGGTTGCTGAAAGATAAAACCGAATTGTTCCCGGCGGATATCGAGTTGCCGGGTGGGCGAAGCGCCGGAGTATTCCCAGTCGCCAAGATAGACTTTTCCCGATGTTGCCGTGCGCAGGCCCGAGAGCAGATGCAGTAAGGAAGTTTTTCCCGAGCCGGACGGACCCATGATACCGGCGAACTCCCGCTCGCCGATATTCAGGGAAACTTCGCGCACGGCAAAAGTAGTAGCCCGCGGGGTGGAGAAGGTGAGTGTGAGGCGGTCGGCACGCAGGCTCATCGGCGCTCCATGATTTCAATCGGGTCGAGGCGATACAGGCGTAAGAGCACCGTGCCCAGGCTGGCCGCACCGACGATAATCGGTGCCGGTAACGTATAGACAAGGGCCATGCGGCTCATCGACGCGAGCACCAGGCCGTTGGGTTTCATGTAGAAATAATCGAGCAGGGCAAAGACCAGGGCGGTGAGTCCCAGGCCTGCCAGCCAGCCGATGGTCACCAGCGCTCCGCTTTCGATTGCCAGGCGCCGAGCCAGCTTTTCGCGGCGAAAGCCGAATGCCGAAAGTAAGCCGAATTCGGGTAGCCGTTGCTCGAAGTAAATGTTGGCCAGAAATCCTGAAAGCAGGGCAACTGCACCGATCACCAGCGCATCGGCCACCGCCAGGAAAGTGTAGAGAAAACCCAGGGTGCGGCGTAATTCCTGCACCAATTTTTCGTAAGTGTATAGTTGGGTGTAGGCATTGTGTTCGGGGGAATAGGCCTTCAGTGTTTGATTGATGGCGTTATTCATGCCCTTGAGTTGAGAAGGGGAACGTGGCACAAAAAGCAGCGAAGTGCGCACCACGGCGGCCGGCATTTCGAGCAACACATAGGAGCGGTCGGTGATGGCCAGGTTTTTGCCGCCTTCGAGTATTCCAACCAACTTCTGTTTTTGTTCCAATGCGGGTAAACGCTCGTGTTTGAGTTCGATTTCATCACCGATTTTGGCCTGTTTGTTATTGGCCCAACTGCGAGAAAGCACGAGTTCGGGTTCGTTAGGGGTGGGCCATCGCCCCGCTACCAGGCGGTTTCCGGTCAGTCGGGCCAGTTCCTGGCCATCGCTTGCATCGACGCCGTAGATGGGAACCGGCATTTGGCCGAAAACCGTTTTAATGGTTGTAAAGTAGGGCACGCTGTCAATGATTTTTAGGGGCTTGGCAGCTTGTCTGGCTGCTTTCACCGTCGCAGGGTCGGGTTCGGTTTCAAATTGCGCGGTTAAAGCGGAGAAATGGCGGAGAAAACCGTAATTGACGAGAATGGAATCGTCCACCGAGTTGAGTAGGGTAACTATCGATGCTATCAGGAAAACCGAGATGGCAATGGCCCCGCCCACCGGCAGGGTGCGAGCCAGGTTACGGCGATAATATGTCAGGGGGGATAGCGGCGAAAGTATGGGTTGATTGTGGGGCGAAGTCGGCCGACGTCGAAATGTAATCACGAGAACTAAAACCGTTCGATGGATGCTCGATTATGCGATAATGAGACATCGTTAATCATAAGTATGGCAGTATTCTCAAAATTCGTTCGCTAAAATTAAATTATGTCCCAAGAACTTCTCACATATCTGGAAGATCATTCCCTCGAAATTTTGCATGACGCAGTTGCCGATGTGCATACGCATGCCGGTCCGACACTGCAAAACATCTCCGAAGAAGATTTGCAGGTCGCGATGTATACCGTTCTGCTCAAACTCATCGATACCTTACGGGTACGCAGTGGGGTCGTTCAGCAAACTTCGGCTCATAATGTGAAAGAGTTCTATCTGGCATTGATGAAGCAGGCGATGGATTATATCGACGGCCAAAGCTCTTTCACTGTCGGGCATACGTCGGCTGTCGTTCGGCACGTCGTACAGATCGCTTCACGCTTGGGGCTTTCCGACAGCGAGGTGGAAGACCTCGAATATGTCGCCTGGATTCATAATATCGGTTTGCTCAACCAGACACAAAACTTTGGAGTATTGCCGCGCACCCTTTCCTCAACAGAAATGAAAACCGCGCGCGACCACGCCGTGGTGGGGGCTGAAATGGTGAGGCCGCTGAGCTTTTTAGCGCACCTGGTGCCGATTATTCTGTATCATCATCATCATTACGATGGCTCCGACGGCGGTCCCAAAGGCGAACAAATTCCCTTGGGCGCTCGCATTATCTGCATTGCCGATGCATATCAGGCAATGCTCGAACCGCGTGCTTATCGTCCAGCACTTTCCCGCAAGGAAGCGTTATTAGAACTGATTCGTGGCAAAGGGGTGCAATTCGATCCCCGGTTGGTGATTCTGGCGCACGAACTCACCTAAAGATCTCAACAGGGCATTGGTAGGATATTGCTAATGCCCTGGTTCCCAGACCGGGCGTTCCCGCAAAAGGTTCCAGTGCACGCGACGGGGCAAAACTGCCCACACGCGTGCCTGTAAGTTCAGGAGCCGGGCTTCTGCATGGATGGCTTCGCGAATTTCCTGATCGGTGTAGCGCGTTGAAATATGGTAGAGAACCACGTTCTCGACAGCGGCTTCATGCGCCAGGCGGAGTGCCCCCGAGACCGTCGAATGTACATGGCCGATATCTTCGCCGACTTCTTCCTCATCGTAATCGTCGGCATGGAGGAAGGTCGCTTCGTGTAGGAGCAGCTTTGTGCCTTTTACTTCATCGACGGGTAGAGGCAGGCCGTCGCCGCCGACGGTAATCCATTTCTCATTGACCGGCGTGGTGATGCCCTCACGCCCAACTTGAAGGCGAAGTGCATCGAGTTCGGCTTGAGGCATCTCGCGCAATTCAGGACGCACCTTGGCTTTGCGCCACATCAGGTGAAAGCCTAAAGATCGTGGCGCAGCGAATTCGTCTTCGTTGGCATAGTGCCGGGTGCGAAAGGCTTTGAGAAATTTGCCTTCAACACTGGTCGGCAATTCGTCGCCTTCTTCGAGTGCGTGCCAGACGGCGCTCCGTGAAGAAGCGGGATTGAACTTATTGGAAAACTCTTCAAGCTGGTGAAACGAACGGCTGCCGCACGGAAACGCCACGGCAAAACTGCCGGCTTCGCCGCGCTGATTCACAACTTGCAGCAAACCGCCCAGATGATCGCGATGAGCATGGGTGCAGACGACCGTGTCGATTTTGCGAATTTTATAACCGAGTTGCTGAGTAGCGCCGTCGCCTGCATCTATGAGCAGACGCCAATCGGAAATCCAAATCCAGGTTGAAAAACGTGGCGACGAATGAATGGCAAGTTGTAAATCCATAGCTGAGCGATATCGCTGTGTAGTATCCCCAAGAAGCGGGTGAATGAAAACAAGTGCCGCTTAAATCGATCATTGTTGCAAACAGGAATGTTTTCCACCTACAATGAGATTCCATTCCATGCCAACAAAAAATAACGGATTCGAACGGATAAGCGAGCGCTTGCCCCAGCTCTGGCTCCCCTTATTGCTACTGGCGTGCCTGGCGTTTGCCTGGCGTCCCTTGAGTGGTGGCGACGATGTTTGGGCGCATGCCGCTATCGGGCGTTGGATTGTCGAGCACCAGCAAGTGCCGCGGGAAACGCTTTTTTTATGGAGCGTGCCGCCCCAGCCCTGGGTGTATCATTCATGGCTCTCCCAGGTCATTTTTTATCTCCCGCTTTCGCTTGGCGATACGGTTGGAGTGAATTTACTTCTGTTACTGACAGCTGGTAGCGTCATGGCCGTGTTTGCGATGTTGTGGCGCTTATGGCGCACGCGTATTAATGCCGTTTCGCTATGGATGCCCCTGGTTTTTGCCCTGGCGCTCTATGCCTCTTCATTACGTTTCCGTCCTCGCCCGGAGCTGTTTTCCGCCTTTTTCCTCACCCTGTTGCTTTGCCTGCTCTGGCGGCAAACCCGCTCGCGCCGGGCCGGTTATCTGGAAGGCGTAGCGATTTTTTTGCTCTTTCTTTTTTGGGCTAATCTGCATGGCGCGGTGGCCATTGGCTTATTGATGTTAGCCGCTTTCGCCATAGCCGATTTAATCCAGGGTAAATTTTCGCGCCCATCCTGGAGAGGTGTATTACTTCTTGG
>DAITOV010000119.1:7921-12382 GCA_036833945.1 Abditibacteriia bacterium | reverse complement strand
CATCGTAATCCTGGTTATATTGCAAAGCCGCCAGTGCCAGTTGTTTGAGATTATTGGCACAACTGGTGCGGCGCGCATTTTCGCGGGCGCGGGCGAAGACCGGAAAAAGAATCGCCGCCAATATACATATAATGGCTATAACGACTAATAATTCAATCAACGTAAATCCATGTCTTCTATTCGGGCAGAAAATCCTTCCTTTGTTCTTCATTTCACTCCTCCTATTCGTTTTTACCAATCCTGCAAATTATTCTCCTTACTCTTCCTTGTCCATAGCACGCAAAGCCTCCGGCTACGCAACCTTCGTCGCAATTAACGACAACCAAAAGTGAGCAGGTATTAACAGTTGCCAAACTCAACATCAACGTCCGGTTGCCTTCCTGTGTGCTGTCTACCGTCTACTACCTACCCTGAGATAAGGTTATTTTGTAAAAACGGCATAAGTTGCAACTCTTGTCATTTAACAAGTGGGGCACCGACTGATCGGCCAGGGCGAAGCTGCATAGGTAACATTTCGACCTCGGTCGCAATTTCGCCTTGCTTGATCTGGCGATATAACTCACGTGCTGCCGCATAGCCAATTTGATCGAGCGGAATTTTCATCGACGAAAGCTGGGGAGTCACATGTTCGCACAAATCGGTGCCATCAAAGCCCATCACACTGATTTGCCCGGGCACATCAATCCCTACTTCCTGCAACGCCTGCATCACGCCGATTGCCGCTGCGTCGTTTTGCGCCAAAACGGCGGTACACCCCGTCTCCAGAAAACCCTCGGCAATCCATTGCCGCATCTGTTCCCGCCCCCAATAAAGATAAGCCGGTTTGTCCTGATGCGACATGATGATATCGGTCTTCCGCACCCATTCGTCGCGGCACTCGATGCCTGCTGCTTCCAGCGCGCTACGATAACCGGCAAGGCGTTGCGTCGGAATAAACATTGACCGCTCCATCAAGCAGGCGATCTGCCGATGACCGGCATCCAGTAAATGTTGTATCGCCATTTTCGCCCCGTTGTAATCGTCGATGAGGACATTGGCAATATCTTCACCCCGGGTGAACATCGCGACACGTGGCATGCTTGCCGGGACCGGCTTCAAACGACAGTCCTGGAATTCCACATAGCACAATAAAATGCCATCGACTTTTTCCAGCGCCCGGCTATCGAGTTCCTTACAACTGCCCAGCAAAACGATGTGCTGATCGTGCTCCTGTGCAAATTCTCGCACGCCCTGCAAAATGTAGTGATAATATTGCGAGGCTTTGAGGTGAGCATGCTCGATACCCACAATACCGATATTCCCGGTGAGGGTGTGGGACGTTTCGGCAACGAAAATACCAACTCCATGCACGCTACGCAAAAGGCCTTGCCTTTCCATCTCACGAACGGCTTCGCTCAGGGTGTGCATGCTCACTCCCAGGCTATCGCGAAGCTGTAGCATGGTGGGTAATTGAGCATCCGGCCCAAGCTGCCGGGTGAGATCCAACAACTGCTCATAAGCATATTTCAGTCGCGGCCGGGTTTGCATATTATTCACTGTCATTGCACTCTCAATACCAGAACACTGCCAGAATACTGGTTATTATGCCCCAATCAAGGTGATCTTAAACCTTTTATTGATGATTATTTCTTATGAATTATGCGAGGTCTGATTTGTGGTGGCTCCGGCCTCCGTGCCGGAGGGAGCGCGATAGTTGCAAAATTCCCCTCCTTCAGAGCTGGGTAGGTCACACAAAATGCCAACGAGTTCCCTCCGGCACGGAGGCCGGAGCCACCATCAGTGCCCCTCAACCCTGCAATGGCTTATCGACTTGCGCCAGCGGACGAGCGGGAGCTTTGGCAGCAGAAGCCGGTGCCAGCGGAGTGTTGCGCTCGGGGAAATTGCGTTCGCGCAGCAACGCCACGCCACCCAGCAAAATGGCATCGTCGCCCAGCGAAGAGCGCACGATTTTAAGCGGTTTGCCATTACCAGGCAAAGCGACTTTGTGCGCGGTCTTTTCAATCAGGGGCAACATAAAATCGCCGCAGGCTTCGATAACGCCGCCGCCAAAGACGATCACTTCGGGATCGACGATATGCAGTACGCTGGCCGTGGTGAGGCCAAGCAAAAACGAGGCACGGCGCATGACATCGACCACCAGCGGGTCTTTACGGCGGAGCGCTTCTTTGAGTGCCTTGGAGCGAATACGCTCTAATTTCTTGTCGCCGGTAATTTCGATAAGGCTCGATTTGCGGCCTTCCTTGAGAATGGCGTGGCGCAATTGGTTTTCAATTGCGGTGCGTGAACACAACTCTTCCAGGCGGGTGTGTTTTTTGGTGAGCATACCGGCGATTTCATCGGCATCGAGGGGAATGATGAGGTTGCCGATTTCGCCGCCCAGAGAGCGAAAGCCTTCAATGAGCTTACCATCGAGCACTAAACCGCCGCCGATGCCGGTGCCGACGAAAATGCCATAGGCCGACTGCGCTTCGCGCGCCGCGCCTTTCCAGTATTCGCCGATGACGCCGACGTTGGCATCGTTACCCACGATGGCCGGAACACCGTACTTTTCAGTGATATGCGCCCCTAACTGCGTATCGGTGAGCGGAGCGTTGGGGGTGCTGATGACATAATTTGCCTGGGAATCGACCACACCCGGCACGCCAAAGGCAATACCGGAAAGGTCGGACGCCGTGAGGTTGGCGGCTTGCAAACAGTTATCGATAACGCGCTCTGTCTGTTCGAGAATCTTTTTTTGCTGTCCCTTCTCGGTTTTTTCCTTGCAGCGCGCCAACACGTCGCCGTGCTCGGTGACTACGCCGCCCAGAATTTTAGTGCCGCCAATATCAACGGAAAGGTAATGCTTCATATTCGTGTTTTCAATTCTCGGTTTTGCGAGCGGTGCGCTTTTTGGTTGTTTTTGAACTTGCTTTGCCAATGGAATTCCGTTTAGCGGGAGGTGACACGTCATCGGGCACGTGTTTTTCGGGATTTAACAATTTTATGTTTTCCGGGCCAGACCCGTCAATCTTCCCTGTCCGCGCCTCGTCTTGCTCACGGAGTGTTTCCCGCAACGAAACCAAAACCGGGTCGGCCTCGGTTCCGGCACGCCCATCAGCGGCTAACAGAGCCTCTTCGGGCATGGTGCGTTGCACCTGCGGCACTTCGTGTGTCAGGGGCGAGCGCACTTCCAGTAATGGAGTTTGTGCAACGGCTTTTTTAAGTTTTTTCTTCTTTTCGCTCATCAACTCCTGAAAGCGGCGCGGATGCACCGACTTGCGCGCCCGGCGATATGTGCCGTCTTCCTGCAGGATTCGGGCCTTCACGTTATCTGCCAGCGCACCGAGCAAGATTTCATCGTGCATACGCCTCTTGAGCGACTCTTCTTCGACCGGAAATACCACTTCTACCCGGCGGAAGAAATTGCGCGGCATCCAGTCGGCCGAACCGGCATAAATCTCAGATTCGCCGCCATTGCTGAAATAAAAGATGCGGGAATGTTCCAGGAAACGATCGACGATGGAAATAACGCGGATATTCTCCGACAACCCCGGCACGCCCGGACGTAAGCAGGAAAAACCACGAATGATGAGGTCGATTTGTACGCCCGCCTGGCTGGCCCGATAGAGCGCTTTGATAATCTCGGGCTCTTCCAGGGCGTTCATCTTGGCAATGATATGGGCTTTGGGCAACTTGGGGTTGCGCACGCGTTTTTTTGCATGGGCAATTTCGCGCTCGATGAGCTGCAAGAAGTGCTCCTGCAAGCCAAATGGCGCCATACGCAACTTGTCGAGCCCGGGGAACTGGCTCATGCCGGTGAGCAGATTGAAGATTTTCGCCGCATCTTCACCGATATCCTTGCGGAAAGTCAGCATCCCCAGGTCGGTATAGAGGCGCGCCGTCACTTCGTTGTAGTTACCGGTGCCCAGATGCACGTAGTGGCAGATGCCTTTCTCTTCGCGCCGCACCACCAGGGTGAGCTTGGAGTGGGTTTTGAGGCCCACCAAACCATAGAGCACGTGTACCCCGGCTTCTTCCATCGCACGCGCCCACTGGATGTTGTTTTCCTCGTCGAAGCGCGCTTTCAACTCGACGACCGCCGTCACCTGCTTGCCGTTTTCGGCGGCGCGCATCAGCGCTTTGATGATGGGAGAATCGCCCGAAGCGCGGTAGAGCGTCATCTTGATCGCCAACACTTTGGGATCGTTGGCGGCGCGTGTAATGAACTCGGCCACGCTGGCAAAGCTCTCATAGGGGTGATGCAACAAAATATCTTGCTGCCGAATCGCCGCGAAAAACTCATCGGTATCCTCGCAATTTTTCAAAGGAGCGACGATACGCGGCTTGTGAGGAGCATCTTTGAGATCGGGACGGTGCGCCGCGACATACACCGTCATCAAGCGCGTGAGATTGACCGGGCCATCGACTTCATAAAGGTCGATCGGTTCCAACTCAAGCGTTTCCAACAGCATCGCCACCACC
>DAITOV010000119.1:0-7911 GCA_036833945.1 Abditibacteriia bacterium | reverse complement strand
CGGGTCGCAGCCGCGCTGCACTTCAAGCCGCACCGCGTCACCACGCCGGCGCTGCTGCAACTGCTGGCGCACGGCATCCAGCAGATTATCGGCTTCATCTTCATCGAGATAAAGCTCGGAATTACGCGTAACTCGAAAAGCATAACAGCCCTGCACCTCGAGGCCGGGGAAGAGCTGGCCGATGTATTGCGAAATAATCGACGATAAAAAGACAAAGGTGTGGCACTGCTGCGCATCGCTCTTGGGCGAACACAAATCCGGCGGCAGCTCCACCAGGCGCGGCAGCACGCGCGGCACCTGCACCACGCCGAAACGCTCATGGTCGTGCTTGTCGTCGTGACGCAAGCCGTCCATCTGCCCCGGTGTATCGGGGATGTTGAGCACCACGGCGAGATTCAGGCTCTTATTGAGCAACTGCGGAAACGGATGCGAGGGGTCGATCGCCAGCGGCGTGAGGACCGGAAAAACCTCGCGCTCGAAATGCTGCGCGCACCACTGCTGCCCGGCAGCGTCCAGTTCGTCGATGGTTGCCAGCACGATGCCTTGCTCGGCTAATTGGGAAATGACTTGCCCGTAGCAGCGGTACTGGTCGGTGATTAGTTTTTGGGTGCGACTGCCGATTTCGCTCAGAATCTGCGCAGCGTTGCGCCCGTCTTTGCCGACACGCCCGGGGTCGCTTTCGGCGCGCTGTTGTAAACCCGCGACCCGAATCTCGAAAAATTCGTCCAGGTTGGAAGAGACGATGGTGAGGAATTTCAAGCGTTCCAGCAGCGGATTGGTTTCGTCCTGGGCTTCTTCCAGCACACGCTGGTTGAATTCGAGCCATGACAACTCACGGTTGAAAAAATGTTCGGGACGATCGAGGTCGCGGATAAGGCGAGGCGCGGGGCGAGGAGTTCTCTTGGGCGGAGCGGCTTTGCTTGGCGGCATAACGCTTATAATAACGCAAAAATCGGGTTTTGTTGTTAAATACTTTTAACGAAATGCAGCTCTAAGCTATCATCTGGCACTTCAATTTCCCTACGAATGTCACTCTCGCGTGCATAGCACGCAAAGCCTTCGGCTACGCAAACTTCGTCGCAAGTTTTCGCAATTAACGACAGAACAAGCAAATATTGATGAAAGGCTTAACAGTCAATGGTTGCCATTACTTCTGCATTCATCATTCATGCTTCTGACTTAATTCCGACGCTTTCTCTCCGGTTTCATTAAACTTCATCCCGATGAAACGTTTTTTGATTTTCGACGCCTATGGCACACTCGTCGAACTGGATGATTTTTATGGACGCCTGCAGCGCGGTTTCGCGGCTGCCGGTGCTGTTTTGTCGCACGAAACCGTGACCAAAGCCGCCCGCGCCGAGATGCATCATTACGTCTCGCGCACCATCGAAGCCCGCACCGAGGCCGACTGGATTGCCCTTAAAGCCGAGTGCGCGCAGGTGCTGGCCGATGAAATTCGTAAACGCGAAACTTCGTTTTCGCTCGATTCCAAACAAGTTCTGCACATTCTCGAAGAAGCCCTGGTGTTTCGCGTGTTTCCCGAAGTGCGGGAAGTGCTCGATAGATTGCAAGCCCACGGCTTTAAAATGGGCGTGCTCTCCAACTGGGATTTCTCGCTGCACCACATTTTCGAGCAGATGGGCCTCTCGAAATATTTTTCGTTCGTGTTGCCTTCTTCAGAAGTGGGGGTGCAGAAACCGGCCCGTGAGTTCTTCGAGCACGCCCTGCATTTAGCGCGCCGCGAGCACAAAACTCTAAAAAGCGAAGATTGCATTTATATCGGCGATCACTACGATGGCGATGTGGTCGGCGCACGCGAAGCCGGTATGGTTCCGGTGTGGCAAGTGCGCGACGAACGCGACCTGCCTTCGGGCGAAATGCGCGAGGATAAGCATGTGCTGCGCATTGCCGATTTGCGCGGTTTACTGTCATTGGCGGTTTAGGCGCATTGCCGGGCGCGTTGTCTGATAGAATTTCCTTTAATGGAAAACGTCGCTCAAGAAAAGATTTTAGAGGCCCTGCAAGGCGTCATGGACCCCGATTTGGGTCGTTCCATCGTCGATTTGGGCTTTGTGCAGAACCTGCGCGTCTGTGGCGGCAATGTCGCCTTCGACATTGAACTCACTACACCGGCCTGTCCGGTGAAGGAGCAGTTGCAGCAGCAGGCCGAAGACGTGGTGCTGGCTGTCGATGGCGTGGAACAGGTTTCGGTCACTATGACCGCCCAAACGCGCCGCCCGCCTTCGATTCAGAACCTCATTCCCGGCGTGAAGAATGCCATTGCAGTGGCAGCGGGTAAAGGTGGCGTCGGCAAAAGCACCACCTCAGTCAACCTGGCCATCGCCCTGGCCCAAACCGGGGCTTCGGTTGGTTTGATGGACGCCGACATCTACGGGCCTTCCATCCCCATCATGATGGGCGTCCCTGAAGGCGAGCAGCCCGATGGCGAAGAGTTTTCCGACGGCACGCAGCGTATCTACCCCATTGAGCGTCACGGCATTAAGCTGATTTCAGTCGGTTTTCTCACTGAAAAGGGCAACCCTATTATCTGGCGCGGCCCGATGATCGGCAAAATGATCCAGACTTTCCTGGGTTCTGTGGTGTGGGGCGAACTCGATTACCTGATTATCGACCTGCCGCCCGGCACCGGCGATACCCAGCTTTCACTCATTCAAAATGCGCCGCTTTCGGGTGCAGTCGTCGTGACGACACCGGAAAACGTGGCGCTTGAAGATGTCATTCGCGCCGGACGCATGTTCGAGAAAATGGCAGCCGCCGGAACCCCGGTACCGATTCTGGGTATCGTGGAGAACATGAGCTGGTTTGAAACCGATGGTGGCGAGCGCATTGAACTCTTCGGCTCGGGCGGTGGCGCACGGGCTGCGGAGACTTTCAATGTGCCGCTCTTCGGCCAAGTGCCGCGTGTGCTCGATATCACTAAAGGTGGCGATTCAGGCGCACCACTGACGGCAGCCCAGCCCGATCACCCGGTAAGCGAAATTTACCGCGAAATCGCCGGTGGCGTTGCACGGCGTGTGGCGCTGCTATCCATGCAAGAAACCGCCACTTTTGAAGAAGGACGTCCGCTTAAAACGATGGAAGAATTGAAACGTGAACAAATCTAATAAGCGATTTGTGGAGATTTCATGGCCATTACAGGGATCATAAAAACATTGTTGCCAGCCGGCATTCGCCAGCGCATCCTGCTGGCTCGCTATGCAGGCGATAAACAAGAATGTCCGTGCTGTACTAAAACGTTTTCAATGTTCTGGCCGTCGGGAGAATCTGCCGATTCGATGCGCCCCAATACCCTTTGTCCCCACTGTTCTTCATTGGAGCGCCACCGCTTACTGTGGCTCTATTTACAGGACAATCGCCATTTATTAGGGGACGGCATGAAAGTTCTCCACATCGCTCCTGAGCCGATTGTTACCCGCTTGCTGCAATCCTTGGCCAATATTGATTATCTCAGCGCCGACCTGGAAGCTCCCGAAGCAATGGTAAGAATGGATATAACCAATATCCAATTTCCCGACAATAGTTTCGATGCCATCGTCTGCTACCACGTTCTCGAACACGTGCCCGACGACCGGCGCGCAATGCAAGAAATGAGACGAGTACTGAAACCCGAAGGGTGGGCTATTCTGCAATCGCCGCTTCGACCGGAACTCGCTCAAACTTATGAAGACTTTACCATCACCGAACCGGAGGAGCGTGAGCGCGCCTTCGGGCAACGCGACCATGTTCGGTTATATGGGCGTGATTACTCGCAACGCTTACAAGAAAGCGGTTGGAATGTTGAACAAAGCGAATATGCGCGTCTCATGAGTTTGGAGTTACAGGCTCGTTACAGCATTGATGCGAACGAAGATATCTATCTTTGTCGTTAATGCTATTTTGCATCCAGGATTTATATTATGCTTGATCTCACCCCCGGGGAAGCAACCATCTTCTACGGCTCCATTATCTTTGGACTGATTGTTTTCTTCTCCACCGTAGCGGGCATTATCTATTTCTTTAAACGAATTGCCCGCGAAGACAAAGCCGAAGAAGAAAAATTTTCTCAGCCCACGCCACAAGATTCCAATAAGCCATGATCTACTTCGACAACGCTGCCACCACGCCCCTCTGCGACGAAGCCTTCGAGGCCATCCAGCCGTTTTTGCGAGAAGCGTTCGGCAACCCCTCGTCGCTGCACCATAAAGGTAAAGAAGCCAAATTCGCTGTGGAGATGGCGCGCGAGCAAGTCGCGGCACTACTGGGTGCGCGTCCTGCTGAGATCGTGCTCACCAGCGGCGCGACTGAAGGCAATAACCTGGCGCTTCGAGGCGTCACTGAGCGCTACGCCCACAAAGGCCGTCATATCGTCACCACGCAGATCGAGCATGATGCCACCATGCATCCCTGCGCCTCGCTGGAAAAGCTCGGTTTTGAAGTGACTTATATTGGCGTCGATGAAAACGGCATCGTGCAATTGGATGAATTCGTTGCCGCCCTGCGTCCCGATACAATCCTGGCTTCGGTGATGCATGCCAACAACGAGCTGGGAACACTACAACCCATCTCGCAGATTGGTGCCATTTGCCGTGAACGCGGCGTTATTTTCCACTGCGACGCCTGCCAGACGGTAGGCCACGTGCCGATTGACGTGGGCGCACTCAACGTCGATCTATTGACGCTTTCGGCCCACAAATTCTATGGCCTCAAAGGTGCCGGTGCGATTTATATACGGCGCGGTATCCGTCTCAACGCCCAGATTGAAGGTGGCCACCAGCAAAAAGGCAAACGCGGCGGTACCGAAAACGTGCCCGGCATGGTCGCCATGGGCGTGGCAGCCCAGGTTGCCATGCGTGCGCTGCAAAATGGCGAAGAAGCCCATGTCGCCCAGTTGCGAGAGAAATTCATCACCGGAGTGGAAACCCGCATTGAGGGTGCCCATTTGAATGGACACCGCACCCAGCGCGTACCCGGCATCGTCAATTTTTCCTTTGAAGGTATCGAAGGCGAAGGCCTCATCCTCGAACTCGACGCTCACGCGGGTATCTGCTGTTCGACGGGTAGCGCATGCGCGGCAGGCAGCCTTGATCCTTCGCCCACGCTTTTAGCCATTGGCCGCGAACTGGGCCTGGCCCGCGCCGGAACCCGTTTTTCATTAGGACGCGGCAACACCGAAGCAGAGATTGAAACCTTCTTGCAACTGCTGCCGGAAGTGCTCTCTTCACTGCGCATGCTCTCGCCGGAAACGCGGGCTGGTTTGGCTGGCTAACGGCAGGAACTTTAAAAATCAGAAAGCGCCTGCTGCACTAAATCGGGACGACGGAATTGCGTGCGAGATTTTGCAACCGGCCAGAATTTATTGCCCTGCCGCCAGCGCAAGCGGGCTTCTCCGGCGGGTGAGGCGTCGTAATATCCCTCTGGGGTAACGGCAATCCAATCTCGCGAAGACTTCTGCGAGTCGCCTCCCAACAGGTAAATCGTGAGGACTTTTGCCTTTTTGGCAACGCTCCAGATCTCAACACTCTTATCGCTCGCCAGGGCGACGAGTTTGCCGTGTGGCGAAAAGCTAAAACCATTCCCGCGCGCTTCCGGAAGAACGATTGCGGGAGTCTCGATCTTTTCCTGTGTCGCACTCACTCTCCACGCTTCTAAACCACGTTCATTCAGTATCCAAAGTATGTCGCCATCGGGCGAGAAGCGGGCTTTGTAGCCATCGCGAGTGAGAATTGTGCTGCGGTGCTGCCCTGTTTCCAGGTCATAAATCAACACAACACGGTTGCGTCCGGCGTGGACTGCCAGGCGGCGTCCATCTTTAGACACGGCAACAGGAGTGAGCGCATCGCCGGAATATTCGCCTTCATATCTGCGATCGACCGGATCGCGCCATTCGCGCTCTTTCTTTCCCGTCTCCACATTCCAAAGCTCCATGCCTTTACTGGTGCCACGAACGATACGCCTTGAATCGGGCAGCCAGAGATGCTCATCCAGGTTACCCGAATTACCGAAGTTTTCGATTTTGCGCAGTATTTTTTGATTTGCCGCGTCCCAAACGTAAAGTGACTTATCCGCATAATCGTCACCGGGCGTAGTGGTGAGAAACCATTTACCATTCGGCGAAAGGCTCACTCCGTTGGAATAGCCGCCCAGCACATCTGAGTTTTTCTTGGTTGAAACCGGCCGGATTTCAGCGAGGCGCTTGCCGTCTGGAATGCTCCAGATTTCAGCGGCCTCGTAGCGGCTGGATTGAACTGTTTGGTCGTCGCGCAATTCATATCGATGAAGGTTACTGAGGACATGTTCAGCTATCAGATGCCCGTTTTTTGCATTCCATACGATCAATTGTGGGCCGCCTACGAGATATTGCCCACCGGGCGACCATTGCACCTGGCTTGAGCCACGCAAAGTGCCGGGAAAACGCCGGGTAACCTTACCATTATAGATATCGACCAGGCACAAACCAGGCGCGTAGAGGCCCGACTGATAGATTTTCCCTTCTCCGGCCAAAGTGGCGGCATCGGGCGAAAACGCATAAGGGCCATCCACCGAACGCAAAAAATCTTTATCGCTGCCCGGATTACCTGCGAGTTTTCCGGTTGCGACATTCCAGCGATCGACACGTTCAGAACCGGCGCTCAGAAGAAACGTTCCGTCGTTGGAAAAGCGTAGCAAGCGAACCCCGCCACTCAATGAATAATGGCCGGGCCAAGTGCGTAGCAATTTGCCGGTTTGGACACTCCATAATTTCAGAGTAAGTTGCCGGGCATAGGAAGCTTCTGTATTGGGTCCATCCGTGGGTGGTTTCCATACGGCGTTCTCGCCCTGTGTGACCAGGTATTTGCCGTCTGGCGATGCTGCAGCCATTCCCAGAACATTGCGTTCTCCCTTGACCGTTCGCAAAAGTTTTCCGGTATCGGCATCCCACATTCGTGCCGTATATTGACCACGCCCCATACCAAGAGCAACATACCGCCCATTCGGCGAAAGGGAATAGCTCTCGGCCTCAGCGTTACCCGGTGCTTGAGAAAGCCTGACGCGTCGTTTCAACTTGCCGGTGGCGACCTCAAAAATTGACAGCACTCCGCCCTGAACGCCGCGTATTGTTTGACCATCGAAGAAGAGCGGCCGAGCCGTCGCAAAAGTGCGCAGCAACCGGCCGGAAGGAACGGCTCGCATTTCGACGACAGATGGCCGATTGCCGCTGACCAGCAGCTTGGAGCCATCCGGCGAAAACGCCAGCGGCTCCCGCAAAACCGGCCACCGGTCCCAGAGCAGCCCCTCCCGCCCGTCCCATAAGTGCAGTGGTGAATCACTGGCTTCTGTGCTTGCCAGCCACTTTCCACCGTTAGAAACCGCCAGGGCACTGATGCCCGAGTTCGCTCCATCCTGAAGGATGAGGCGTGGAACGGTATCCGCAAAAGCCGAAGGCTGGCTGACCGTGCTACCAAACACAATGCAGGCAAGCGACATCAAAAATGCACTTCGTGTGTGATGGATGATTTTCATGGGAAAGATAACTTTGCACGCTTGTGCGCGATAAAAGTTTGGCCTAAAAACAACTGAGTCGATTGACGCCAACGAATATGCTTTGTAGCATCGTCCGACGAGGCATAGTGCCCGTCGGGGGTCCAGGATAGCCATTCCATACCAGCTCTATCCATAATGTTCGTTCCCGGTGCCAGCAGGGGGCGTTGAGGCAACTTAAGGAATGTGGCTTGCAATACTCCCTGCGAAGAAAGGAGGGAGATTCGTCCATCAATACTACTGACAAAGAGCAGCTTTCCGTCCTGGCTCCAGGCCAGATCGCTTGCCGGTGAAGCGGTCTCGTGACGCCAGATGACTTCCAGACTCGTTAAATCAACCAACGTCACGCCACCAGCTTTATCGGCCACTGCTAAGGTTTTGCCGTCGGGAGCG
>DAITOV010000118.1:0-12395 GCA_036833945.1 Abditibacteriia bacterium | reverse complement strand
CATCATAATCTTGTACATACATCATCACTCCCAGCCCCATTTGTTTAAGGTTGCTCATACAAGTAGTGCGGCGCGCGTTCTCTCTGGCCCTGGCAAATACCGGGAAGAGAATGGCGGCAATGATAGATATGATGGCAATGACAACCAACAGTTCTATGAGGGTGAACCCTTGTTTTCTCACTGTAAAACGACGCATATTACTCTCCTGGGCAAATTCTTTCGTTTCGCCATTAAATTTACCCGATTTAGGGGAATGCTAAACACGGAATCATATCGCGACTTCATTGAAATGCGCATTATTTTTTAGTTTGTTCATTTTGCACGTCGTGAAACAAGTGGCGAAATTGGTTTGGCGTTGTGCCGGTGAGGCGTTTGAAGCTATTACAAAATCCGGCGTGGCTGGAAAAACCGGTCAGTTGCGCGATATCGCCGACCTGTTCGTGTGTGAATTTGAGCAATTGCTTGGCAGTTTCGATACGTAACACGGCGAAGTAGTTCATTACGGTTTTTCCCTGGTGTTGGCAAAACAACCGATTGGCCTGTGAGACCGAAAGCCCCATTTCCCCGGCGATATCTTTGAGCTGTAGTGGGCGATGCAGGTTTTGCTGCATGAATTCGATGGAGCGGTTAATGAGCAGATCGTTCTTGAACTGCCCTGCGGAAACGGCCTGGGTTTTATCGAACTCTACCCAGGTGCTGTGGCTGATTTTGGGGTTAGTCTGTAGTAGATGGCGGCGGAGGCGGTGAATGAACGCAAGGATGAGTGCCTGGGTTCCCTCGCCGTGAGGATCGGCCTTGAGTTCATCGAAATAAATTTTGGCCATTTGCACGAGCAGGGGATCGTGTATTTCCAGGCTGAACGAGGCGTATACCGCATGGGGGCTGCGTTGGTAGTGCGACACTAAAATGTTGTTGCCCATCGGTTTGATAAGCAGCCCTTTGGTGAGGCCGCCCCACACGTCGCTACGTATGCTGCCATCGGCATGGGGAGTATTCTCGCCGTAATAAACAATGCCCGGCGCAGGAATTTGCACACAGGTAATACCGGGGTCTTGAATCCGATATTTATCGATTTGTTCGTCGGTAATCCCGAGCCTCTCGTAACTGACGCCTTCGTAAATAAGGCGAATGAGCGGATCGCTGAGTGCGATCATGCGTTCGTGGCTCCAGTGCCGGGTGAGCTGATAGGGCTGGGCATTTCCGGTAGGCAGTGCGCCTGGCTTTTCGGTCCAATGTTCCAGCTCGTTCAAATTGTAAGGAGGGAACGCTACAAGCTGTGTCGGTTTTTGTTGCCGGAAAAGGGGAAGGATGGAATCGTTAATCGCCTGTAATATTTCCCGGCGAATTTTCGAAGCAGAGGGCATGGGGCCTCAGTTTGCCCGGGAAAGACAGGGGAGACAACATGGCAGGGAAACGACCTTAAAAAAAAGATGCCGGGAATATTTTCCCCGGCATCCTCGCGTTACTTTTTTACCAGCGCTGTTTATTCCAGCACGTAGGTTTGCGAATCCACACCGGCAAACGAAACAGCTAACTGGTTGTTGGCGATGGGGTTTGCCGCTGTGCCGCTTAAAGCCCGCCAGGAACGGTAACCCGGCGGCAGTGTCAGCGTGCCCTGCACGGCTTGGGCGTGAGGATTGGTCACCAGTAGGTAGGTTTTGTTTTCGTGCTCGAAGGCGCGGAAGTAGAGTTTATTGTTGCTGCAGGCGATACCTTCGACGGTTTTGCCCAGCATGATCGGCTGGCTCAGTTGCTTGATTTCGGCGTTGATGGTTTTGAGATGCGGCCAGAGTGGGGTTTGGGTGAGGTCCCAGCCGGGATCGTACATCGAATACCACCAGATGCCCTTGGCCCCTTCGATCAGTGCCAGATACACCATGCTGCGCGCCTGTTCCGGGGTGGGCTGGGTTTTCATATCGGGCGTCCAGCCGCATTGCAGGGCAAAGGAGAGGTTTTGCCAAGGGGCTTTCACCGCCATAGCTTCGCGCGCTTTATCGGCCACGGCAGTCAGGGGGCTGTGGGGGACGGGATAAACGTCGAGCTGCACGATATCACAGTAATCTTTCCAGTAGGCCAGCGAAGCGGCACCGGAAAAGGTGATTTCGATGGGATTTTTGCTGTCCAGGTTTTTCATCGCCCAGTAGACAGGCGGCACTTCGTGCGACACTTCCGGGCGATATTCGGGTTCGTCGATGATCTTCCAGTTCAAGATCGCGGGATGATCGGCAAAGGCTTTTATCTTGGCCAAAGTGTCTTCCAGGTTGGCAGCGACCTTGTTACCACCGTAAAAAGGCACATCAACCATCAGCTTATGCTGCGCGGCCATATCGAGTATCTTTTTGAATTCCTGAAGAGTGCCCGGGTTGAGGCCTTGCACGGTATTAAAGCCGTTTTCTGCCAGGAGTTGGTAGCTCTCAACCGAAGGGTGATACATGCCGATGGGAAAATAGGGCTGGCCGTTGTGAAGGAGAGTACCGGTCTCCGTAAGGTTATGCGGTTTGCGTCGTGCTGCTGGCAAAGCGGTGAAAACATAAGCCGGGGCCCTACTTTGCAATAACTTACCGTCGCGCTCGTAGGCGAGATGCACTTCAGCGTTGCGTTGATCGGCCGGTAATGGAACCGTCACGGTATAGGATTGCTTGTCCGGGCCGGGAGTGGCGGTGGCGCGCACGATTTGAGTGGGGCCACTGGCAGTAGCCGATTCAAAAGAGCGGATATGGGCGTTAAATATCGGTGGTGCGGGAGATGGCCAGGGCCGGGCGAGATAAACGTCGTATCTCACTTCACGCGCTTCGTTCTCCTGCAGCGTGCGGTGCTGGGGCGCAAGGATGTTTACTTCTGCAGGAGGTTCCAGCAGTGTGAATGCGGCGTCATCGAAGAGAATCGCCCCCGCGCTCATGACACGGATGAGCAGGCGGCTGCGCACGGCGCCTGGTTCCAGCTTGGCCGTGACAGCGATCTCTTTCCAGGAACCATCGGCCGGAAGGGTGGCCTGGCCGTAATGCCCGCCGGTGTTTTTGTCTTGCGCATCGTAGTTCTCCATTTTCACGGCCGCGCTTGAAGCAAGGGAACCGGGAGTGACCCGTGCCCAAACCGAAAACCGGTAGGTCGCCATGCTTTGTAAGCCTGGAACATTCTGAATGGCGTAGGGCATGTTCGCCGCTTGAGTGGCATCGATTTTCAGGGATTGGGTGCCGCCATGAGCCAGGCTTGTATCGGTTGCGATTTGATCTTTAAAGGTGGGGGCTATTTCCCAACTTGTTTGGCCTGCTTCAAAGCCGGGGTTTTGCAGGGCAATTGGTTCTTGTGACATCGCGAGCGTGGGGGGCAAGCCTGTCAAAAGGGCACAGGCAGCCAGTGAGGCGCAATAGCGTAGCAAGCCGGTTTGGGACATAAGGTGTTCCTAAAAGTAAATAAAATAAAAGAACTAATCGAGATAGGGATTCCAGTTGCGGTCGCAAAAGGCCATGGTGGCGAGATTCGCCGGCGTGGGGTTGGTGGGGCAAGCGCCGCTGGTGCTATTGATGGCCGCCATTTTAGCTCGGGGCTGCCATTTGGCGTGCCCATCGGCATAGGCGGCACTACCGCCTTCGAGATGGGGGACGACGCGTGGATTGTTGCTGCGCGCCCAGCCGCCCACTCCCAGCGGACTCGAAGTATAAGAGTAGGCCGAATTGCTGTCGGTGTTCATGATGGTTTCAGCCGGTCGTTTCACTGCGGCCAGCGCGGCAGGCCCGGCAGGAGCCGAATACCAATAAGCACCATAACCTCCCAAAGCTTCGGAATAACCGTAAGATGGCGAATTGGGTTCCGTCCGTGCCGAAGGACAAACGAAGAGCTGGGTGCTTTTTACGTAGGGGAAGATAAAGTCCATCCAGGTGCGATAATGCCCCGAACCGTCGCCGCTATTGGAGGTCACGTTAAAGATGCCGCTGGGACGGCTGGTATTGGTGTCGAGGGCATCGGCAGGGCAAGAGGCAATGGTGTTGGTGCAATGCCAGTTTGGTGGGTACCTCTCATCGTTATCCTGGGTATATTGCATCATTCCCAGCCCGATTTGCTTGAGGTTGCTCATGCAACTGGCGCGGCGGGCGTTTTCCCTGGCCCGTGCAAATACCGGGAAAAGAATGGCGGCGAGAATAGCTATGATGGCAATAACGACAAGAAGCTCTATGAGCGTAAAACCTCGATTGCTGCAACGTTTGGTCAGATTGTATGACATGTCACACCCCTTTTCATTATGTTTGTCGGCGATCTGTCTAACATCGGAGTATGCCCTTTTTAAGGAGGGCTTAAACGCATTTTTACCTGAAATTTTTGCATAAAACCGATGTTTTTGCATGGTATCGGTTTTGTGTTTTCGTTTACCTGAAGAACCATGCGCGTAAGCAAGTGGAAGGCCCCGTCATTTTTGCTTTTCCAGTATCCCTGGAGCCTGGTAAAAGGTTTTGGCCCTTCCGGCTTGCTGACGCGCGCGGTTCTTCATGGGTGCTGCTATTCTTCCAGCACATAAGTGCGCGAATCGATGCCCTGCAAGGAAATCGGCATTTTATGGTCGGTTATCAAGCTGCCGACATCGCTATTCAGGGGATGCCACAAGCGCAGGTTTTCGGGTAATGTCAATGTCGCTTGCACCGGTTCTTCATGGGGATTGGTCACCAGCAAGTAGGTTTTCTTTTCATGCTCGAAGGCGCGGAAGTGAAGTTTCGGATTGTTGCTGGCGATACCTTCCACCGTTTTGCCCAACATGATTGGTTGGCCCAGTTGTGTGAGTTCGTTATTGATGGTTTTGAGGTGGGGCCAGAGCGGAGTCTTGGTTAAATCCCAGCCGGGGTCGTACATCGAATACCACCAGATGCCTTTGGCCCCTTCGATCAGCGCCAGATAAGCCATGCTGCGCGCCTGAGCCGGGGTGGGCTGGGTTTTGAGATCGGGAGTCCAGCCGCTTTGCAAAACGAATTGCAGGTTCTGCCACGGTTGCTTATGGAGATAGGCTTCGCGGGTGAAGTCGGAGACGAGGGTGAGGGGGCGTCCGGGGACGGGATAGCGGTCGATTTGCACAATATCGCAATATTGCGACCAGAACGCCAGGCTCGATTCTCGCTCCAGCGTCAGTTCAATCGGGTGTTTGGAAGTCGCTTGTTTCAGCGTGCGATAGGCCTGGGGAACTTCGTGGGCCACTGCGGTCTGCAAATCGGGTTCGTCGATAATTTTCCAGCTCAAAATAGCGGGATGATCGCCAAAGCGTCGTATGGCTTCTAAATTCACATCCATATTTTTAGCCACTTGCATGGCGTTGTAGAGCGGCACGTCAACGGCCAGGCCATGCTTGTGTGCCAGGTCGAGTGAGGCCCCAAATGAAGTGAGGTTGGTAACGGTGTTGCCCTGGATGGCGTTGAAGCCGTTTTCAGCCAGCAGCTTGTAGTCGTCGGCGATGGTGGTGGTTTTATTCAGGCCATAAGCGGGGCCGTGAACCGGGTGATACATGCCGATGGGGAAAAACGGCTTGCCGTTGTGGAGAAGGGTGCCGGTTTCCGTGAGATATTCGGGTTTTCTATTGGGCACTGTGGTGAAGAGTGTGGCGGGAGTATCCGCCGGCACTTTTTTACCGTCTTTCAGGAGGGAGAACTGGAGCGAATAGTCGCCGCCGCGAAGAACAGGAACCATCACCGTCGCCTGGAATTGGCGGGAATCGAGTTTCCTCACCGGTGGATTAAACACGGCATTGACATTGCCATCGGTAGACGTCAGTGTGGCTTCAAACTCCGGACGCGTGGGTTGGGTCCAGGCTTCTCCCAAAACCAGACGATACTTGATTTCGACCGGTTTATTGACTTCAATCGTTGATTTGATGGGATGGGTAATGGTGAGAGCGGGAACTTCAAGCGTGGCATCGTCGAAGAGAAGAGTCGATTTCCCGAAAACGCGCAGATAGAAGCGCATCGACACGGTATCTTTCTCGGGCTTGGCGAGAATGGAAAGCAGCTTCCAGTCGCCACCGGCGGGCAGGTTCTGGTTGCTGTAATCGCCACCGGTATTCACGCCCTGGGCATTATAAAGTTCATATTTCAGTGCCGCCTGGGCGGTGAGCGAACCCGGAGCCACCCTGGCCCAAACGGAGAAGCGATAGTTCACTCCCGGCGCGGCTTCCTGGAGAACCATCACGGCAAAAGGGGAGTTTTGCTTCTTATCGGCATCGATGCGTAGCGCCTGGTTTCCAGAACGCACGGTTTGCTTTTCAATGGAAATCTGCTCGGCAAAAGTGGCAGGGACTGTCCATTGCTCCAGCCCGGCTTCAAAACCGGGGTTGGTATTTTGGGCCTGGGCTGAGCCTGCACAAAAGAGAGACAGTGCGAGAATTGTGTGGGTAAATTTATTCATCATGGTGATCGCGTTAATCTGAACTACTCTTCCAGTAAATAGGTTTGTGAATCGATGTCGTTAAAAGAAACCGTCAATTGGCTGTTGGTGATGGCGCTTGCCGTTTCACCGTTTAAAGGCCGCCACGAACGAAAGCGCTGCGGCAAAGTGAAGGTGGCTTGCACCGCTTCTGCCTGGGGATTGGTGACCAGCAGATACGTTTTTTTCTCATGTTCGAACGCCTGGAAATGAAGTTTAGCGTTGTTATTGGTGATGCCGGGCAAGGTTTTGCCAAACATCAGTGGATGGCTGAGTTGAGTAATTTCAGCGTTGATCGTTTTCAGGTGCGGCCAGAGCGGTGTCTTGGTTAAGTCCCAGCCGGGATCGTACATCGAATACCACCAGATGCCTTTAGCCCCTTCGATGAGTGCCATGTAAACCATGCTGCGCGCCTGTTCGGGGGTAGGCTGGGTCTTCATATCGGGCGTCCAGCCGCTTTGCAGCACGAAGGAGATGTTTTGCCACGGTTTTGAGACAGCTTTGGCGGTGCGTGTGTAATCCGCTACGCCGGTTAACGGGTGGCCGGGAATCGGATAGTGGTCGACCTGCACGATGTCGCTGAAATGCGTCCAGTAGCCGAGGGTGTCTTGCTGGTGCAATGTCAGCTCCACCGGGTTTTTGGTATCCAGTTCTTTAATGGCATAGTAAGAGCCGGGCACTTCGTGGGTGATGTTGGGGTGGTAGTCCGGCTCGTCGATGATCTTCCAGTTCAAGATAGCCGGGTGCCCGGCCAGTGCCTTCACTTTTTCGCGGGTCGCATCGAGGTTGTCTGCCACTTGCATGCCCATGTAGAGTGGTATATCAACGGCCATGCCGTGCTGGTGAGCCAGGTCGAGCGAGGCTTTGAGCGACGCGATGTTATTGGTGGCATTGCCTTGAATGGCGTTGAAGCCATGATCGGCCAGCAGCTTGTAGTCTTCGGCTTTATGACCGGGATGATACATGCCCAGCGGGAAAAACGGTTGGCCGTTGTGAAGAAGAGTGCCGTTTTCGGTGAGGTGTTGGGGCTTGAAGCGGTCGTGGTTGGCGTGCGGCGGGTCGGGGAATACATAGGCTGGTTTTTCGGTGCGGAATGTGTTGCCGCCATCCTGATAGGAAAAATCCAGCGCGTAAACGCCTTCTCTTACCGGAAGCTGCACTTTCGCCTCGAAACTATTGAGGTCGAGCTGGCGGACCGTTTGCTTGAGCGTCTGGCTTTTATTCTGATCGGCTTTGCCGTAAGCATCCAGCGGTGCCAGGGTCGCGATGAAGTTCGGTTTGTTGCGCTGTGTCCACGAGCGATTGAGCCGCACGCGGTAGGTTGCTTCCTGTGGTTTGGTGAGGTTGAGAAAATGGCGGCGTGGCTCTACGATAGAAATGTCGGGCGGCGATTTGGTCATCACGAACGAGGCATCGTCGAAAATTACCGAGCCTTCACCGTACATCCGCAGCAACAAGTCGGCGCGCACCGTATCGGCATCGGCAGGCACGGCGAGGGTGATGCGCTTCCATTCACCGTTAGCCGGAAGGCGCAGGCGTGAATATACGCCGGTGGTGTTTTTGTTGGTATCGCTGTAATATTCGATTTTAATAGCCCCATCCACAGCCGGTGAACCCGGAGCGACGCGCGCCCACGCCGAGAACTCGTAGATGGCATCGGGCTTCAAATCGGCTATCTGGTAGGTGACATAGGGCGAAGGCCGCTCGGTTGTCGCCGTGAGCAGTAAGGCGTTGCTGCCCTCGCGCCCACTGCCGGTTTGGTGTTGGGAATGGTTTGGGGTGAGCCGCCAGGATGTGAGTCCGCTTTCAAAATCGTTGTTTTGCAGCAGTTGCGTTTGCGCGGCCAGGGGCGATGAGATGAGCAGCAACGCCCCCAGCATTGCTCGTATTTTCTTGGAAAGGAGCGGGCGACGCGGATTGGTTTCAAGTGACATAACGAAGTTGGCAAAATAATTAATAAGTCCCGCCCGGACTCCAGTAAACGCCACGGGCAGCCGTGGGGTGAATCGGATATCCGGCAGAGTCTTTAGCGATGGAAATCCATTTGGCATGACCATCGGTGTAGTTAAGAACGCCGCCGTTCATGTGGCGGTCGCTCATACCACGCTCATTGGCGGTGCCCGGCTGGTAGTAGGCAGAAAAGAAGGTATAGCTGGCAGGTCCCTGGGCATCGGCCATCATCAGGGTTTCCGAAGCCTTGACCAGCGCTGCGAGCGGCAGGCCGTAAGCCAGGTTCTTTTCGGTGGGGAACAGGTTGGCGTTCATGGCATAGCTGATTTGTGCGGTCGATTCGCCTTGCCATTTAATGTCGGAGCTGGGGCAGTTGAACAATTGTGTACTTTTCACGTAGGGATAAATGCGCAAGAACCAGGTATTTCGGGGATTGGTGCTGCCGTTAGGCCAGAGATACGACCCTGCCGACCATGCCAAGGGCGGCAGGGTTTCGTCGTTGTCCTGGGCATACATCATCGCTCCCAGGCCCATCTGCTTGAGGTTGCTCATGCAACTGGCGCGGCGGGCATTTTCCCGTGCCCGGGCAAAAACCGGGAAGAGAATGGCGGCAAGAATAGCTATGATAGCAATAACGACAAGAAGTTCGATGAGGGTGAAGCCGAGTCGTTGCGAATATCTATTGCTCTTCATGATGCACTCCAGTGTTCCTTTTTCATTTCTTTTACAGACGGTATATTCATTGTGCCCCGTGAGGGCCTCTTCTAAACCATTTTGAGAGTGCTATTTTTGCGGAATTCCGACTTTTTTGTATGGAAGAAGCTTTTATTTTACTTCTTTCACCTGCCTCCGGAATTTAAGCGGTGAATACCCGGTATGTTGCACGAAGGTGCGGCTGAAATGGGAAATGTGGCGGTAGCCCACCAGCCGGCCGATTTCCTGCACCGAAAGCTCGCTGGAACGCAGCAGCAACTGGGCCGATTCCATCCGCAGGCGCGTGACATAGCTCATCAGGCTGGTTCCGGTTCCGTGCTTGAATATCCGATTGAGGTGGTCGGGCGTCATCTGCACCGTCGCGGCGATATCACCGGCGGTGAGCGGTTCGTGCAGGTGCAACTGGATATATTCGTGGGTGCGTTCGATGATGGAGTGGTGCAGCGGTTGCGCTTGCTGGTCGGATGGCTGGCTGTCGGGAAAGCGCGAAAAAATGCCGTCGGTCATCAAGGGCATTTGCGTGTTCAAGCGGCGCTTCAAGCGTAGCATGAGGGTGAGCAGTTGCGCCTGGACGATTTGCGCGTCGGCTGGAGGCGCATTGAGTTCATCCACCAGAAGCTCCATGACCCCGGCCAACTGGTTGTCTTTGACGAGCAGAGAGTAGGGCACCTGGTAGTTGCCGTCTTGCAGTGTCGTGAGGTTGCACAGAGCGCCGATGGGGAGAGTGCGCACAACGAACAGCCGCGAAGTGCCGGTATGAGCCTCCTCGCGTTGCCAGGGCGGGCTGGTGCGGTAGGGCACGCCAGGCGGTATGAGGAAGTAAGAAGGGGCTTTCAGCGAAACGATATAGCCGCCACAAGGGTTGGCGGGCTGGTCGGCTTGCGGCAGGGTGTCCAACATCGAAGTGGTGACGCCCATCGCTAAATCGACTTCACCTTCCATCACACAGTAGAGGGCCGGGAAACGCAGGGTGTGAATGTTGAGGTCGTCCCAGCGTTTTTCTTCGGGATAAACCTTGCGCGCATCGGTTTCGACGAGTGGCGGATGCGCGATTTCCCGCACATTCATGCCTGCTGGAACCTTCAGCGGCAAGCGCGCGGCGACCAGCCGCCGTGCGCCGCCGTTTTGGAGGTCGGGAAGGATATGATCTTGCAAAGCGGCCTGGGTGGCCTTGCGCAGCAGGGTGGCGGAGTTCATCAGACAGAAGAATACAAAAACTGATGAGGGAGTGCTGCTATTTAGATCTTAGGTCTTGGAGCTTAGATCTTAGATTATGAACGGAGTCCGTGGTTTATTGAGGTCCTGTATTGAAGGTTAGGGGCTGGAAGTTGCACGAAAGTTTGACTGGAACGTTGAACATCCAACACGGGATGTTCAACGTTTGCCGTTTCCTCCAGCGCCCAGCCGCCCAGTGCCCTTTATTTTGTTTCTAACAACTGACGCACTTTTGCCAGTTGGTTGTCGGTCAGGTTGGCGTCGCCTTGCTGCTCCCAACTCCGTTTGTCATTCCAGGTGCCGGTGACGGCTGTCACTGCTTCATTAAGCACTCGCTGCGCGCGCTGTTTCCAGGCGGCGTTGCGGGATGAGTTGATAGCATCTTGCAGCATGGAGAGTTCTTCGAAATCTTGCATGCCTTCACGCACAGCGTCCCAGTGCAAACTGCTGTGGACGGTATCTTTACCCACGAAAACCGGGGCGTAGGTGGTATTGCCGGAGGGATACTCATTCCACGAAGTGGCAGTGCCACCGGTATCGGCAAAAGCCCAGAACGCCTGCCCGGTGCCGCCTTGCGCAAAGGTGTGCCAGGCCTGATAGCGGAAATACATCTGCGGGTCATACAAACGAATGGGGCCGGTGCATTGATACGACCAGAGTTCCTTGCCACTTTTGCGCAACGATTGGGCATAATCCCAAACCGGCTTTCCGCCTCTTTTAAAGAGCGGCAGGTGGAAGCACAGAATATCGACTTCGGTAATGGCCTCCTGAATTTTGGTCTGGTCTGGTCGCTCCCAGGTCGGGTCTTCAAACAGTGTCAGTTCAGGCGCTGCGGCATTGATAGCCTTGGCCCAGGCCGCGATAATGGCGTCTTGCGTGTCGCTGTGGGGTTCGTCCACCAGCAAAATGCCCAGTTGTTGGGGCTGCTTGCCCAATTGCTTAACGTGGGCGGAAATAGCTTTGGCCCAGTTGCCTACACGGGCATGAAATTCGGGCGTGCCCATTTTGGCTCCGGCAAAAGTGTCATTGACGGCGCAAAACACAAAGTAGCGCCTCGCATCGGGCCACTGGGCGATCCATTGATCGAAATTGGTAAAGTCGGGGCCAACGCGCAAGTTGTTTTGCGCGTCGAAGGCATCGGCCACGGGGCGCGGCAAGGCAGAGCCGGTAGCCCAGGGCGAATCGACATAATGCGAACGCATCAGCTTCATGGCGGCATCGCGGTTTTCGGGAGTGAGTCCCATACTCTTGGGCATGTTGGTGTAATCCCACATGCTCAGCGAAAGGCGGGGCTTCTTCATCGCTGTGGCTGCAACGCGCAACGCAAAGGGCACCGTGGTTTTGCGCCCACCGGCATTCACTTCGAACTGGCTGACATAGCTGCCCGCTCCTACTTTGGAAGAATCGACGGTCAACCATACTTTGCGTGTCATGCCGGCAGGAATTTCAACCCGGTAGCTGCCGTTAACCGGAGTAACAGGCAGCAGGGCACCGGCGGCGGGAATGTTTTGCGCGGTGTCGGTCCACTCCACGGCTTCCACCGAAAGCCAGCCGCTTTGTGCGCCACGGGGCGCGTTCTTCAGTTGCAGGGTTGCTGTTTGGGGCTGCGTGGTGGCGTTAGTGAGCAACAGCGCATCGGAGCGGTGCTGGTTGCCCAGCATCGTAATATTGAGTTGCGGCGCGGTTTTGGTTTCGGGTTTGGCCAGGAGGGGCAGCCACTGGTAGCGGTGCTGTTTCCACACCGTGACAGGGGCGAACTTTTCGCTGGCCAGCAGTTGGCCGTGGTGGGCCAGGATAGCGCGATGATCGCTGGTGAAAGGCAGGATAGCTTTAAAATCCGGTGAGCGGAACTCGGTGTTCAAAGCGGCTGCGAGGCTGCGGTTGAGTTCTGCTTCCAGAGTCGTTTTCTGCGATGCAGGAAGGGTGGAGGCTTTCAACCGTTTGCGCACCTCTTCGGCATCGAGCTGGATGCGCTGGTGGGCCAAAGCGGTGGAGATGGTTTGCTGCACCCAGTAGTCCAAACCTTCTAATTGGCGTCCGGCAGGGGGCTTTTGCAGCCAGGCGTCATCGCCTTTATAAACTTCGATTTCATCGACGAACGCATAAGGCAATTGGGC
>DAITOV010000117.1:8234-12447 GCA_036833945.1 Abditibacteriia bacterium | reverse complement strand
CCCCCGACGGACGGCTGGCCCATGCCCTGCCCTCGGGCAAGAACGGCGAAAACCGTGAGTGGGAAGACCGGCCCGAGCAGCGCGAAATGGCCCATGCCATCGTGAAAGCAGTGGAGAACGGACATCATCTCCTGGCCGAAGCCGGAACCGGCGTCGGCAAGAGCTACGCCTACCTGGTTCCGTTCATCCTGTGGGCAATACGCAATAATAAGCGCGTTCTCATCGCCACCCACACCAAGGCGCTGCAACAACAGCTCAACGAGCGCGACCTGCCGTTTTTGCGGCAACTCTTTCAGGAAAAGCTGGGACTCGATTTTAAGTATGCGCTCTGCCTGGGCACACAAAACTACCTCTGTCCGCGCCGTCTGGGCAAATCCGAATCGGTCGGGCTGTTTGCCGCTTCCAACGATTTAGCCGAGTTACGCGAAATTCACAACTGGGCCAAGCACACCAAAACCGGGCGTGGCCTTGATTTGCCCTTTGAACCCAGTGCGCATTTATGGTCGCAAGTCAACCGCGAAAGCGACCTCTGCCTGGGCCGTGCCTGCCCGAAATACGACGATTCCTTTTTCTACAAAGCACGCCGCCACCAGGAAAGCTCACAGGTTCTGATCGCTAACCATCATCTGCTCTTTGCCCATCTGGCGGCTGGCGGCAACGAAGCCGGGGCGGTGCTGCCTTCATTTGACGCCCTGGTAATCGACGAAGCCCATCAAGCCGAAGACGTGGCAGCGGCCTACCTGGGGCTGGAAGTCTCCAACCTTTCCATCGCCCGGCTCATCGAGTTGCTTCACCACCGGCGCAACAAGAAAACCGTACTCAGCAACGCTCCCCTGCCCGAACGCGCCGAGATGGAAGAACGGCTGATGGCCGTGGCCGACGAAGCGCGCGAGGCCACCGGCGTTTTCTTCGAGAATCTGCAAGTCGCTTTAAGTCTCGATGCCGGCAAGCCCCAGAGTATTCGCCTGCGCAAGCCGCGCGTGGTGGAAAATACGTTGGACGAACCATTGGCAAAACTGGAAGCAATTCTGCGCTCAGCCCGCAAAAGCGCCGAACACATGAAGAACGAAGAGCTGATGCGCGAACTGGAAGGCTATGCTACCCGCTGCGACGATATGCGCACCAGCCTCAAGGAACTGCTGGGCCAGTTGCGTGAGAACTGGGTTTACTGGCTGGCCTGCCAGCCGCGCCAAAGTCCTAACCCCAATTTTCAAAGCGCACCGCGCGTGCCGCGCCTCTCCCTGCACGGCGCTCCCATCGACGTGGCTGCCGCCATGCAGGAATCGCTGTTTGGCAAAGTGTGCCCGGTGGTGCTCACCTCCGCCACGCTCACTACCGGCAGCACCTTTGAGTTTTTGCGTGAACGCTTAGGCCTCACCGAAGAACTCTCCAATCGTGAAGTGAAAACCCTCAGCCTGGGTTCGCCCTTCGATTACGAAAGAAATGCCATGATCTACATCGGGCGCGACCTACCCGACCCTTATCAGGTCGCCCCGTTCGAAGAGGCCGCCATCCGGCGTAGCGCTGAGGTTTTGCTTCGCACGCAAGGCCGGGCGTTCGTGCTCTGCACCAGCTTCCGCATGGTCGATGCCACGGCGAAATACCTCTCCAATGCCTTGCCGCCCAACATCAAAGTGCTGCGCCAAGGCGAAATGGCACGCGGCAAGCTGCTCGATACCTTCCGCAAGGATATTTCTTCCGTGCTGGTAGGCACCACCAGCTTCTGGCAGGGCGTAGACGTGCCCGGTGAAAGCTTGAGCTGCGTGGTGATTATGAAACTGCCCTTTGCCGTGCCCGACGATCCGCTCGTGCAAGCCCGCATCGAAGCGCTCAAACAGCAGGGCCGCGATGCCTTCAACGGCTATCAGGTGCCCCAGGCGGTGATGATGTTCCGCCAGGGCTTTGGCCGCCTGATTCGCACCGCCACCGACCAGGGCATCGTAGCGATTATGGACCCGCGCGTTTCCACCAAGAAATATGGCCGCACATTTCTGGAATCGCTGCCCGACTGCCGGGTAACCGATGAGTTGGATGCAGTGCAAGCGTTCGTGGAACAGAAATACGGGTTGTAGTCTGAGGAACCGCGCGCGTAAGCGAGCCGGATTGTTTAGGTTTCTTGCTTATTCCGGGCTTCATTACGTCCTATTAAAAGGCTGTCACAGTCCACTTGCTTACGCGCGTGGTTCTTCACGCTTCAAGTGGCTTTTCACTTTCCAATGCCATTTTTACCCCCACCATAATACCGGGAACAAGCAAGACGTAAACCTCATAAAAAATACGCATCTCATCGAAGCGGCCCACGACGAAGAGCAATCCGGCATAGGCCAGCCCGACAACACCCATGTTGCGAACCAGGCCATCAGCGTGTTTCAATCCCCACATCGCCAGCAATAGAGGAGCAAGAATCACGACCAGGCGCGGCAAAAGGGCGAGCGGTTCGCCCAGCAAATGCCAGAGGTTATACCAGAGGGAAAACACCATGTTCTCGCCGGGAAAAAGCAGTGCTAAACCAACCCGCACCGCGAGGTAAATAGCCAGCAGCGCCCCGGCCCACAACCATTTTTGCTGTTTTTTCTCAAAAGGAAGCGAAGAAAGCAATAAGACCGGAATTAAAAGCCCGATCGATTCGCGAAAGAGGGTGCCGATAGTCATAATCGGTAATAGCCAAACCAGTTTGCGATGCAAAATCGCCAGCAGCCCTAACAAGAGATGGAGCATGGCCGGATAGGAATCGATGACCTGGTTGGTGAAAAACCCCAGCGGCAACAAAACCGCCAGCAACAGCGCACCTCCGAATCCGAGTGCTGTACCCATCATGCCCGTCACCAGCGCGAAAGTCGTAATCAGAACTGCCGAAAGAAAGATGAAACGTCCGGCGTATTCGATTTCATCCAGGCCAATGCCGGTTGCTTTTTGCGCTTGCACCGCCAGCCACGGAGCCAGAACGCGATGTTGATAGGGAGGTTCACTGCGCAATTCGCCAATACGCACCGTGGCATACGGCCCCTGAGCATTAGGCTCGTTGAGCATGCGCATACGATACTGCAGCGTCGCCAGCATCAAGGCAATCGTTATCAAGACGACGACGGGAAACCAGACCGATTTCATCGCGCACCCCAGAATTGGACACGAAACAGAAGATTACCAGATTAGGAGAAGCCAACACTAACTCCCGGTTACCTCACTTCTGCATTCATCACTGCGACTTCCGACTTCTCATTATCGCACAGAACCAGCCCCAAATAAAAAATGCCCCGCTCCAGATTACTGGAACGGGGCATTTTGATTTTAGTTTAAGATTGCTTAGCCGGTTACGCGAACGTTGTCGGCACGCAAACCTTTGGCTTCCTGGGTGATGTCGAATTCAACCTTGGCGCCTTCCTGCAAGGAACGATAGCCATCTACCTGGATGACGCTGTGGTGAACGAAAACATCCTCGCCGCCACCTTCCTGCTCGATGAAGCCGAAGCCCTTCGAATCGTTAAACCACTTTACTGTACCTTTTGCCATTTGTGACTTTCTCCTGTGCTGCCTTTGTGCGTTGAACGTGGCTCAAAAGTACAGATTGGTTCTCAGGAAAGAACCTTATACTCCGACTGGACGTAGGAATGACGCAATTCCGGCAACAAACTAATATTAGGTCTTTCGACCGTCTCAGCTATCTTAACAGATAGAAAATCAAAAATCAAATTATTTTTTCATTTTTTTTATTGCTGTTTTTCTCTTGCTGGCGGCGATAAATCACACGCACCAACGCCTCGGCATCGACGGCATCCGGCTCGGCTGCCAGCGCTTCTTGCACTAAACGTTCGGAATCGCCACGCTTGTGGCCCAGCATCACCAGCAACTGCAGCGCTTCGGCAGCTACATCGTGTACAATCGGCGGTGCGTTGAGCTTGCGCACCAGGTCGCCGTCCTGCATCATAGCAAACATCGTCACCTTGCCCTGCAGCGCCGCCACCATCTCACGCGCTTTTTGCTTGCCCACACCGGGCAAGGTTTGCAGCGTGTTATAGTCGGCGGTTTCAATGGCACTGGCGATAGTGGAAACCGGCAAAGCAAAAGCATTGAGCGCCGCACGCGGGCCGACTTTAGGAACCGTAATCAGCTTCTCGAAAAACTCTTTTTCAATGCTATTCTGGAAACCGAGGAGAATGGGCGTGGCGCGCGTCTGCTCCAGGGCCATGTAATAAATCGTTTCAAGCGACAGCGA
>DAITOV010000117.1:0-8224 GCA_036833945.1 Abditibacteriia bacterium | reverse complement strand
CGTCTCCAGGGCCTTGCTCACAATGTGAGGCAGCATCACTTCATAACCCAGTCCACCGGTTTCGATGACAACGGAGTTTTCTGTGCGGGAGAGCAGGATACCGGAAATACGAGCAATCATAAGTTTAGGAAACAGTAAATAGGAAACAGAAAACAGGAGACAGCCGGACATCTAAGCCAACCGTTCAAGCAAAAATATGCCCTCCACCGCAAACGCGGGGATAACGTCGGTAGACAGGATACAGGAAACGGGAAACGAGGGGTAACGAAACGTTAATGCTAACAGTTAGCTTGAACCTCTGTCATTCGCGCGAATGCAGGAAGAAACGATAAATGAGGAGTATCGGCAACTGCCGTCCATCATTCATCGTTCATAATTCATCATTCAAACTTGCCGTTTCTCATCGCGCGGCAATCGCAGACGGCACGGCGTCCAGTGCCAGCGGATACACCACCGACTGGAAGGCAATCATGCCCAGAACACCAACGGCGCACAATGCCACGGCCAGGACAAGGCCCACGGAAAGCCCGCCGGAGCGCACGGCCACGGCCTGGCCGTCTTGCACGGAGATGGCCGAAGAAACCTCGCTTTCATCGGTTGAATACATGGCGACCACGGGACGCAGATAATAATACACCGAGATCACGGAATTGAGCACGCCCACGATCAGCAGGCCGATAAGCCCCTGATGCATGGCTTCGAGGAAGATAGAAAACTTGCCGAAGAAACCGGCTGTCGGCGGAATACCAGCCAGAGAGAAGAGGAACAAGGTCAGCATTGCCGCCATCAATGGCGAACGCGAGGCCAGGCCTTTCACTTCATCGACCTGAATATTGGAGTTTTCCTGATTGGAAAGCTCCTTACTGCGCGCATTTTCCAGATACACCACCACGGCAAACGCACCGATGGTCATGACGGTGTAGATCAGTAAATAGAACAACACCCCGGCATAAGCACGCGCCACAGCATCTTCCATCCCAATTAACCCGCTGTTGCGCACCGCAGCGCCGCAGGCCAGCACACCAACCAACAAGTAACCGGCATGAGCGATGGACGAATAAGCCAGCATACGCTTGAGGCCGCTCTGGGAAAGTGCGATCACGTTGCCGACCGTCATGGTGAGCACCGCCAGCACCAGCACCAAATGATGCCACTGAGCCGAAACCACTTCGTGTCCGAACGCACCGGGAAAGATGCGCAAAATGGCCGCAAAAGCCGCTGCTTTGGCACCGGTCGCCATGAATGCCGTCACCGGAGTGGGAGCGCCTTCATAGACATCGGGCGTCCACTGGTGGAACGGCACTGCCGAAGCTTTGAAGCCCAAACCGATGAGAATGAGCGCGATTCCGGCAAAGAACACCGGAGCCGATGCAGAACCTAACAATTCGCCGGAAGGCACGCCCTGCGACAGCCCACTGGCGATGTTGGGGAACAAGGTGGAGCCGGTCGCAAAGTAGACCAGCGCAATACCATAGAGCAAAAAGCCCGAGGCAAAACCACCGAGCAGCAAATATTTGAGTGCAGCTTCGTTGCTCTGCCACTGGCGGCGCGAAAAACCGGCCAAAATGTAGAGCGCGATGGAAAACGTTTCGATGCCCAGAAATACGATCAGCAAGTCGCGCGCGCTGGCGACCATCATCATGCCCACCGTCGCCAGCATGAGCAAGGTATAGAATTCGCCGCTCACGGAATGCTCGTCGCCTTCACGAGCGACCAGCAGGCGTCCGCTAATGAGGATGGTTAACAGCAATCCGGCCAGGAGAATGAATTTGAAGAAAAGAGCGAAATTATCGGCAATATAGACGGCGGTCGCCGGTGAACCGAAGATGAGGTTTTGGTCCCAGATCGAAATGCCCACGCCAAACGAACCGGCCACGCCCAGGATGGCCAGTATCGGTAAAACGCGGCGTTGCAGCGATTCGCCGATAAACACCCCGGCCAGCAAAACCACCAGAGCCGAAAGCGCCAGCACCAACTCGGGCGCAATCGCCTGCAGGCTGTAATGCGACATTAATTGTTCTAACGTTAATTGTTCGGGCATATCTCTTTCCTGTAACTTTCAGGCCGTTAGTATGTTGGGTCTATTGCTGCCTCAGGGCTGGGCCGGTGCAGCCAATGGTGCATCGGGTTGGGCTGGAGCTTCAGGAGAAGCTGCCGGGGCAACCGGCTCACCACCCGCACCGGGAATGGGCAATACCTCAGGCGTGGGTGCCGGAGCAGCCAAGCCCTCGGCAGGTAAACCGGAAGCGGGTTGCTCTTCTGGAACCGGAGTAACCGATTCCTCACCCGACTCAACCGGAGCCTCGGTGGGTAATGCCGCATCAATCGATTCTTCACCGGGTTGGGTAATCGCCGAAACTCGCTGCGCATCGGGGTTAATCTTATCGAGGATGGTCTGTGGCGCAACGCCAATCCACACTGCCACCGCCAAAAGCACGGCCAGGGCAGCCGTCTCCCGTTTTCCGGCATCGGCCCAGCGGCGATGATCTTCAAATACCACTTCGCCATACATCACGGTGCGGAACAGGCGCAACATATAGACCGCGCCCCAGATGACGCCGGTGGCCGCCAACGCGGCAAAACCGAAGTTCACCGCCATGGTGCCCTGCAAGATGAGATATTCACCCACGAAGTTGCAAAGCCCAGGCAAACCAATGGAGGCAAAAAGCGCCGCCCAGAAAAGCACCGTGAAGCGCGGCATGACGGCAGCGATGCCACCGAACTGGTCGAGATGGAGATCCTGGCGACGGTCGAGCAACACTGCAGCCACGCCAAAGAGCGCCGCAGTGGAAATGCCGTGCGCCACCATTTGAATCACCGCGCCGCTCATGGCAACTTCGCCATACTCAGGTGCCAGAATGGCAGCGAAGACGCCCAGCACCACGATACCGAGATGGGAAATCGAAGAATAAGCGAAAACGCGCTTGATTTCGGTCTGCCTGATTGCCACGATCGCACCGTAGATGATGCTGATCACCGCCAGCGTCATCAGAACCGGCGCAGCCTTGACGGCGGCATTGGGGAAAAACGGAATCGCAAAGCGGATGAAACCGTAAACGCCCATCTTGGAGAGAATCGCTCCCAGCAAAATGGTAGCGGGAGTGGGCGACTGGTTATAAGCCGCCGGTTGCCAGGTGTGAAACGGAAAGAGCGGCACCTTAATAGCAAAAGCCACGGCAAAAGCCGCAAAAAGCCACAAGGCGATATTGGCTGTATTGGTATCGACACTTTGAGCCGCTGTTGCCAGGGCCGCAATATCGAACGAGCGCACATCGGGCGCTTGCTGGAAATAGATATAAAGCAGCGCAATCCACATGAACACGCTGCCCAGCATGGTGTAGAGGAACAGCTTGATGGCCGCTTTGGCACGGTCGGCACCGCCCCACCCCACAATCAACAGATAGGCCGGGATGAGCACCGCTTCATAGAACACATAAAACAGAATGACGTCCAGCGCACAGAATACGCCGATCGCTGCGCTCGACATCAGCAAAATATTGATGCAGAAAGCGCCTTCGCGGTTCTTGATTTCATTCCAACCCAACAGCAGTGCCAGCGGCGTGATGAAGGTCGTCAGCAAGATTAGCCACAGGCTGATGCCATCGACACCCAGGTGAAAAGTCAGCCCCATTGCAGGCAGCCAACTCAGAGTCTGCTCGAAGCGGTAGCCGGTCGAAGAGGCGGCACGTTCCCAGTTCGCCCACAGGTGCAGCGAAAAAATGAAGTTGAGAGCGGCAATGCCCAGCGCGCCATAGCGCGCCATGCTGCGCGGCAGTAGAGCCAACACCACAGCGCCCAGAATCGGCACTGCGATGAGAATCGCCAGAATGAGTTGATCGATATTGAAATTCATAGAAACCAAACCGCAATGCTCACGGGCCGACTTTTTGCGTTAAGAACCAGGCGATCACAACCAGCGCGCCCAGCGCCATCGTCATGGCATAGTTACGAACATAAGAGGTCTGCATCGCGCGCAACGCTTCACCGACCTGGGTCACAAATACGCCCACGCCGTTGACGATGCCATCCACGATATTGTCGTCGATCCATTTCAAAGTGGAAGCCAGGGCAAAGCCGACGCGCACCACGGTGGCATTATAAGCCGCATCGAGGGAAAGCACATTCGTGCTCTGTGGCAACAAAGCGCCTTGAGCACCCTTGCCCAGCGAAACACCGGCAATCCAGCCCAACCAGCCAATCGCCGCGCCCAGCAGCAACAGCAACATGTTCGGAGCGTGCGGCGTGGCATGCTCGCTGGCATGGGCATTGAGCACCGGGGCCAGCCAGTTGGGGAAGGCATGCAGCGCTTCGGGCACGCCCGGCAAATGCGGCACACCCAGGAAACCGGCAAACACAGCGCCGATTGCCAGAATCCACAGCGGGACGGTCATGACGGCCGGAGATTCGTGCGCGTGTTCATGCAGATGCTCGTCGCGGGCCTCACCTAAAAATACCTGCGCATACTGGCGTCCGGTGTATAGCGCGGTGATGAACGCCGTAAGCAAACCAACGACGCCAAATACCGTATAAATCGAATCGTTGGCACCAGCCGCAAACACCAGCGCGATGATTTCATCTTTCGAGAAAAAGCCCGCCAGCGGCGCGGCACCGGCCAGCGCCAGGCCCGAAAGCAAAAACGTGATATTTGTCGCCTTCATCTTGCGCGACAGTCCGCCCATTTTGCCCATATCCTGCTCGCCGTGCAGGGCGTGAATCACACTACCCGCCCCCAGGAACAAGCAGGCTTTGAAGAAGGCATGAGTAAAGACGTGGAAGATAGCCGCCGTGTAGGCTCCCGCCCCCAGCGCCATGAACATGAAGCCAAGCTGCGAAACCGTGGAATAAGCGAGAACCTTTTTAATATCGGTGTGCGCCAAGGCGGTGAGTCCGGCAAACAGTGCGGTTAATGCACCGATGCCGCAAACGATGAGCTTGGTTTCGGGTGCAATTTCAAACAGCGCCGATGAACGAGCCACCACGTAAACACCTGCCGTCACCATCGTGGCGGCGTGGATGAGTGCCGAAACCGGCGTCGGACCGGCCATGGCATCGGGAAGCCAGGTGTAAAGCGGAATCTGCGCCGACTTACCGCAAGCCCCCACCACTAAAAGCAGAGTGATAACGACGATGCCGCTCACGCCCATGGTGGCCAATACGCCCACATTGAAGGCAGAGGGATTTTCACTGACTACGCGAAACACATCAGCATATTTAAGCGAACCGGCCGCCAGGAAGAGCAGCGTCATGCCCAGCAAAAAGCCGAAGTCGCCGATACGGTTGACGATAAAGGCTTTCTTGCTGGCCTCGGCGGCGTCTTGCCGCTTGAACCAGTAGCCGATGAGGAAGTAGGAGCAAAGGCCCACGCCTTCCCAGCCGACGAACATTAAGAGGTAGTTATCGGCTAATACTAGCACCGACATGAACGCTACGAAGAGGTTGAGCCAGGCGAAGTAGCGCGCGTAGAGCGTGCCCTCCTTGTCTTCATGGTCGTGCGCCATGTAGCCGATGGAATAGAGATGAATCAGGAAACCGATGCCGGTAATCACCAGAATCATCACGGCTGATAATGGATCGAGCAGGAAAGAGACATCGACCGAAAACTTCCCGGCACTCATCCAGGTATAGGCGGTTTCAACGACAGAGCGCGAGCTTTCCGGCTGCGAACTCAGCTCGAAAAAGCGCAGCACCGCCACCACGAACGAGGCCAGCACCGCCGCCGCGGCAATGGCACCGGGAAGCGGTTTCTTGAGTTTGGCACCGAAGAGGCCGTTGATGGCAAACCCCAGCAGCGGGAAGAGAATGATGAGATAAAGAGGAAGCATGGGAACTTGTCTCAATACTTGAGAAGATTAACCTGATCCACGTCGACGGTTTCTTTATTACGAAACAGCGTCACGATAATCGCCAGGCCGACAGCGACTTCGGCAGCGGCTATCACCATCACGAAAAACACAAACACCTGACCGTTCATCTGGTTCAGGTGCCGTGCCGCCGTGACGAATGCCAGGTTGGCCGCGTTGAGCATCAGTTCGATGCACATGAAAATCACGATCGCGTTGCGGCGCGTCAAGACGCCCAGGACACCGATCGTGAAGAGAATTGCGCTAACAACCAAGTAATAAGAGATAGGAACCATGAGCAGAAGATGGAGCAAACAGGGTCACAAACGACGCTTCGCCAACACCACAACGCCAATCATAGCGATGAGCAACACAATGGAGGTTGCTTCAAAAGCAAACAGATATTGCGTGAACATCGTGTTGCCGACCGCCTTAATCGAGCCGAACGGCACACTCTGGCTGGTTTCGCCGGCCGCCGCAATCACCTGCACCGGAGTGGGGTTCGTCGCTACCACGTTCTGCGGGGCGCGAACCATGAGATAGCCCAATTCCAGCACCAGCGCCAGCGCAAACACCGCGCCCAGCCATTTCGAGATGCCGCGCCCGCGTTCACCGGGTATCGGTTCGTTCGCTCCCAAAAGCATGATAACGAACAGAAACAGCACCACGATGGCACCCGCATAAACGATGACTTGTGCCACAGCCAGAAAGGAAGCGCTCAACTGAAAATAGAACGCTGCCAGACCCAAAAATGTGAGTACCAAATACAACGCGGAGTAGACGGGATGGCGGTTCACCACCACCATCAAGGCACTGGCAATAACCACAAAAGAGGTGAAGCCAAAGAGTATCAGGTCAGGAGACATAAGATTTCTGGAACCAATAATGGAGCGTTACTCCCGTGCTCCCAAGGGCGTTCTCGGCTATTTTATCAACCTGTGCAAAAATGCACAATGTATGAAAAATGTGTTAAAAATCCGACTTATTTCATCAGTTTTTCTTAATACAGCACTGCTCTGACGGGCATAATTCCCCGCACGACAAGGGGTCATTGTAACCGGTATTCACTTCATTTGCCCATAAAGTCACAACTCTTCCTCCACTCTCACCGGCATATGAGTGTCGTGGAATATAAAAGTATTATTCCACCTCCCGGCAGACAAAGCCTGACTATTCATAACAGAAATTAATAAATTATATCTCTGCGAAACAGTATTCCATCTCAAATTCACCAGTAATTCGGTTATTCTATAGTTAAGATGGTTTCCTCTTCACTCGCCCTCACCCTGCTCAAAAATTGGGCCAACTCCTCCTCAAAATATTGGACATCCTGGCCAGAAACTCCCGGCACCGGCTTCTATGGAACCGGTTTCAACAGTTGGGGCGTACAAACCAACCAGAAATATTTCGCCGCTTTAGCCACCCTGGCCACCCACCCCGCTTCACCCGCCGACCGGCAATGGGCCAAAGACCAGGCCCTGGCCGCGTTGCGCTTTTCGCTCGCCAGCCATAAGTCCGGCGGGGGATGATGTAGCGACGGTACCCAATGGGGCCACACCTGGATCAGCGCTTTGGGCATCGAGCGCATGATGTTTGGCGTGCATGCCCTCCACGAAGAATTCACCGACGCCGATCGCGAAGCGTTGCGCCGCTTGCTTTGCAGTGAGGCCGATTACCTGCTGCATCGCTACTCGCGGGGCAATCACCAGGGAATTACCGGCGGCGTGTGGGCAGATAGCGGACTAAACGCACCGGAATCGAACGTGTGGAATGGTGCCCTGCTCTGGCGCACTGCTGTTGCCTACCCCGATCATCCTCATGCCGACGATTGGAAAGAGCGTGCCCACCGCTTTCTCATCAACGGGGTAAGTATCGCCGAGGATGAATATAGCGATGCCATCGTCGCCGGCAAGCCGGTGCGTGAGCGGTTCGTGGGTGCCAACTTCTTTCCCAACTATGCGCTCGACCACCACGGCTACCTGAACGTCGGCTACATGGTGATCTGCACTTCTAATGCGGCTATGCTGCATTTCGATTTGAAAGCCGCCGGACTGGAACGGCCGGAATCGCTCGACCATCACCAGACCGATCTCTGGCAGGCCATTCGCCGCATGATTTTCCCCAATGGCCGCCTGGCCCGCATCGGTGGCGATACGCGGGTGCGCTACACCTATTGCCAGGAGTATCTGCTGCCTTCGCTGCTTTATGCCGCCGATCATCTCGGTGAAAGCCACGCCGCGCAGCTCATTGAGGCCCAGGTGCAGATGATTGAAGAAGAAGCCGCTTACAGTGGTGATGGCAGCTTCTACGGCAAACGACTGGAACAGCTTGAAAAAGAGAATCCCTACTATTTCACCCGCCTCGAATCCGACCGCGCCTGCGCG
>DAITOV010000116.1:0-12484 GCA_036833945.1 Abditibacteriia bacterium | reverse complement strand
GCCAGAGCATTGCCAATCGGAGAGAGATCGGCAGTGCACGAAGTGTGCTGGAAACCGCCGAAAATGCGCTTGCTAAGGCACGTCAAACTCTGACACTAGCAATAGCTTCCTATGCTCGGGAGCAACGTATCTTTAAACAAAATCTCAATAATATCGCGCAGGTTCAAGCGGCGCGCGCTGGTTACGTTCAAGCGCAGAGCGACTTGCAAGCAGCGCGGACTGCTTTGTCTCTCTTAAGGAGCAGCCCGGGTGGCGGTGCTAGTATCCCAATCATCGCTCCGATTTCCGGTATTGTTCAAGATCGCCAAGTTGCTCCGGGTGAGGTATTGTCGAGCGACGCCAACCTTCTTACTTTAGTTAATCTCAATGCGGTGGTCGTAGAGGCGGCTATTTATGAGCGCGATATTGCGCGTGTCCGGGTAGGCTCCACTGTAAAAGTGCGTATCGACAGTCTGCCGGGGCGAGAATTTATCGGCCGCATCAACTCGCTCAGCACTCAGATTGATCCAGAGACCCGGACCCTTAAAGCCCGGGCTTATATTCCTAATACCGGTGCCCTTAAGATTGGAATGTTTGCCAGAGGGCAGATTGTAACGACGAGCCTTGGCACTGCAGTCACTATCCCTAACGAAGCCGTCCAAAAAATGGAAGATAAGACAGTTGTGTTTGTCGCAACGGATGAACCTAACACCTATAAGTCTCGTGAGATCCAGACCGGTGCAACCGAAAACGGCCGAACCGTGATTAAGGAAGGGCTTAAAAACGGTGACCGCGTAGTCGTGAAAGGTGCGTTCATGGTGAAAGCTCAAGCCATGAAGTCCGAACTCGGACACGAAGATTAAAGGAGAAATCATGATAAATGCATTAGTTCGTTTCTCCATCGCCAATCGATTCTTCGTCGTTTTGGCAACAGTTTTTCTGTTGGCGATTGGAATTTTCAGTGCTACACAACTTCCGATTGACGCTGTGCCCGATGTGACTAATAAACAGGTTCAAATCAATACTGTTGCACCTGGACTTGCTCCCCAGGAGATTGAGCGCCAAATCACATTTCCTTTGGAAGTCGCACTTGCTGGAATACCACGTTTGCAAGAAACCCGTTCGGTGTCTCAGTTCGGTCTTTCGCAAGTCACAGTTATTTTTGATGATGCGATTGATATTTATTTTGCTCGTCAATTAGTCCAGGAGCGTCTTACTGCAGCCCAAAGTAGTCTTCCGGAAGGTATCGAAGCACCGGCTATGGGGCCGGTTTCTACAGGCCTAGGCGAGATTTACTATGTTGCGGTCGAAGGGCCTGGCAACCTTATGCAGCGACGAACATTGCTTGATAGCGTTGTCCGTCCCCAACTGCGTACAGTCCCGGGGTTGAGTGAAGTTAATGCCTTTGGAGGCTTGGAAAAACAATTTCAAGTCTTGGTCGATCCTCAACGGCTTGCTGCACGTAATATTCCGTTGCGAAGCGTCATGGAAGCTTTGCAAGAGAATAACCAAAATGCGGGCGGAGGCTATCTCAGACGCGGCGACGAGCAGCAATTGGTGCGCGGAGTTGGTGTAATCCGTAATGAAAGTGATATTGCCGATATTGTAGTGGGAGCCGAAAATGGTGTGCCCATCACGATTCGAGATGTAGCGAGCGTTACGACAGGTGGGGCCATTCGCCAGGGCGCCGTGACAATGAATGGTAAGGGCGAAGCCGTTACCGGAATCACAATGCTTTTATTAGGTGAAAATGGACGCACGGTTGTTGAGCGTGTCAAAGAGAGAGTAGTCTCGATTCAAAAATCACTGCCGGCAGGAACAAAATTGGTTGGCTTTATGGACCGAAGTGATTTGATCAACCGCACTCTCGCGACAGCGACCAGAAACTTAGCAGAAGGCGGTTTTCTAGTCATTCTGGTTTTGTTTCTGTTCTTATTACAACTACGTGCCGGCCTCATTGTTTCCTCGACAATTCCCCTGGCCATGCTGATTGCCATTATTGGCATGAAACAGTTCAATGTGTCCGCTAATTTGATGAGCCTAGGTGCCATCGATTTTGGCTTGATTGTCGATGGCGCGGTTATCATCGTAGAAAACTGTATCCGTCGTTTAGCGGAGCAGCGTCACGAAATGGGGCGTATTCTCTCAGAACCAGAGCGGTTAGAAACTATTTATGAAAGTACTATTGAAATGGTCAAGCCAAGTTTGTTCGGAGTTGGCATCATCGTCGCTGCATATTTACCTATTCTGACACTGCAAGGGATCGAAGGAAAAATGTTTCGTCCGATGGGTATGACCGTTATCATGGCACTTGTAGGGGCCATGCTCCTTTCCATTACCTTGATTCCAGCGCTTTGTGCGTATTTCCTGCGAGTTAATGCCGAAAAGGAAAACCCTGTTCTGCACAAAGTAGCAGGTAGTTATGAGCCTGCACTTCGGTGGGTGATGAAGCATCGTATCGCAACTTCCGCTGCGGCGCTTATCTTTTTCCTGGCCTGCGGTTCCTTATTTTCTCGTCTGGGAAGCGAATTTATTCCGCGCTTGGACGAAGGTGCTATGGCAATTCAGGTTGGTTATCCACCATCCATGAGTTTGGAAAAAGCAGTGGAGCGCTCAACATTCCTTGAAAAAACACTAAAGGAAAAATTCCCGACCGAAATTGACCAGATCTTGACTCGTATTGGACGTGCCGAAGTGGCAACCGATCCAATGCTCGTCTCACAGCATGACATTTTGATTTCCCTTAAACCTTCTACGGAATGGAAGAATGCGCATTCCAAAGAAGAACTCGTTGAAAAAGTATCGAAGGCTGTCGAGAAATTACCCGGCATGGGTGCTTCATACACCCAGCCCATCCAAATGCGGATGAACGAACTCATCGAAGGCATTGGCATCCGGGCCGAGCTAGGTATTAAGTTATATGGCGATGATCTCGATGTATTGACAAAAAAGGGAGCTGAAATCGGACAGGTGCTGCGCTCGATTCCCGGTAATGCAGATGTGTCGGTTGAAACGACTGAAGGTTTACCCATCCTTAATATTGACGTTGATCGCGCTAGAATTGCCCGTTACGGAATCAACGTTTCCGATGTTCAACGCACTGTTGAAATGGCCGTTGGCGGTAGTGAGGCTGGACAGATTATTCAGGGCAATCTACGGTTTGATTTGGTGGTTCGTTTGGCTGAGACATATCGCAATGATCCGGAGGCTATTGGCCGAATTCTCGTTCGGGCACCGAGCGGAATATCAATTCCCCTCTCTCAGTTAGCCACAATAGAAAGCAGCGAAGGCCCAGTTCAGGTTTCACGCGAAAATGGTGCGCGGCGGGTTGTCATTCAAAGTAACGTGCGAGGCCGCGACCTCGGAAGCTTTGTTGAAGATGTGAAACGCGAGGTAAATGCGAAAGTGAAATTGCCAGTAGGCTATCACCTTGAATATGGCGGCACTTATGAGCATTTGCAATCGGGCCAACGGCGCTTAATGATTGTTGTCCCTATTACCTTTGCTGTGATTTTCCTACTTCTTTTCACAACCTTCAACTCCATCAAACAAGCCGCCCTTGTCTTTACCGGTATTCCTTTTGCGATTACCGGCGGCATCCTTGCTCTCTTTTTGCGTGGCATGCCTTTCAGTATTTCGGCAGGTGTCGGTTTCATTGCCTTGTTTGGTGTCGCCGTGCTGAACGGCGTCGTAATGGTCACCTTCATCAATGAAATTAGATCGCAAGGCCATAGTGTCTTTGATGCGACGTTACAAGGTGCATTGATACGCTTGCGTCCGGTTTTGATGACAGCAACCGTGGCGGGTATTGGTTTCATTCCCATGGCGCTGGCACATGGAGCTGGCGCTGAAGTTCAGAAACCATTGGCTACAGTGGTGATTGGCGGTCTGATTACCAGTACGTTACTTACGCTGTTTGTCTTACCGACACTTTATAACTGGTTTGAGCATGATGATCGTGTGGAAGCCGAAATTTAGATACCTATAGGGAGCAGTAATCGTGGTGAATACAAAAGCGGTAACCATACATGCTGCAAGAAAGGAAGGAGGGATGAGTGAATGTTGTATTGAGTCGCTTGAGGAGTGTACTCGTGCTTGCTTAGATTGCGTATTGCATGCCGTTCGCGAAGGCAACATGGTTACGTGCGTCTTAATCTGCTTGGATTGTGCTGATTTGTGCGCAACGACGTTGCGTGTTATAGCGCGTAATTCCATTCGTCCTGACGATTTTGCCAAGCTTTGTGTATACGTTTGCCGTCAGTGTGTAACAGAATGCCGTAAGTATGAACATGCGCATTGTCAAAACTGTGCAAATGTTTGCGAACGCTGTGCGATGGAATGCGAAAAATACGTGAGTAATGCGCATATTTGAATTAGTGGGGCCATCTTTGCATGTTCAGAACGATGGCCCCACTAAATAAGCAAAAGGAATATTGAATGATGAAAGAAATAAAAGCTGTGTTCCAGCCGTTCATGCTGCATGCAGTGTTAGATGCACTGCATCAGATCCCAGATTTACCTGCTGTTGCCATATCAGAGATTCGGGTCGTTAGTACGTCATTAGGGTTATATGAACAGGTTGTAAAAATGCGATTGGAAATCATCGTGTCAGACGATTTAGTAGAAACGGTTATGAAAGCAATCCAGATTCACGCCCATACCGGTAAACCGGGTGATGGGCGTATTATTGTTCTGCCCATTGAATCTTCGTTAATGATTCGAACCGGTGAATATGAAGACGATAGTGCTTTGTAGCTAACCTCCAAGCGCTTATATTGGCTGAAAAATTCGAACCTTCAAATCCACAAATACTCATGAGCATAAGTGGTGGTGAGCCATAATTGCCACCACTTGTACCATATAAACTGTAATAAGCAGGCGTTATGCATAAGATAGATGTTGCATATTACATTTTTATTCTCACCTTTGTTTTGTCCGCCAAGATCTTATACTTAGTGGGATTGTCGTGGCGAGATACCTTTGCCATTTCACTTCCTGTTGCTTTGCTTGTAGTTGGCCTTGGTTGGAAACAGTGGAATAAATTAACGCACTCACCAGAGGTGCCACTATCTGTAAAGCGCTTACGTAGGCAATATGGTGGTAATCGACAACAACGTCGCTCTCGCCGGTTATGACTTTTAGTTCGGCAAAGAATTTACAAATGGCAGGGTTTCACCTTACAATAGCAACAGGGATGAATTCTTGTAGTTTATAGTTGCACCATAATTTTCTTTACGCATGAGGGCTGCCCTCGTTGCATGAGTGTTAAACGTTTACCTGGCCAGGATAGTATATTTCTGACTTTCCGATGTTTCTTGTCAGTCGACGAATTTGGCACCTCCTATTATTTTACCCAGAACTTGCGTAGCGTTGATTCTTCGTCGTTTCTTCTCGGCTACCAACACCAGTTGGAAGACCACTGTCAGTATAGCGGTTCATAAGCCTCAGCTTTTGATTTTGTAGCAAAGTATGATTCAATCGGGTTGATGGAACGGATGTGCAACCAGTGTCGAGACACGAAATCGTAAAAAAAGTCAACAGAGTCGACCTGAAACCCAAAATATTGTTCCTCTCATACCAATATGAGACGCACGATATTAGAAGCTGAAAGCCTTACCCTTTGCGGTCTAGGATAACTACTAGAGCGTGTTATGCACTTTTTATAATGTCAAAACATGCTTTTAGCATAAGGCCCGCAAATGTTAGGTAATGTAGCCCTTCAACAGTTTGAGGCAATCTTTCATAATCTTTTGCCAAGCGACGGAACCTTGCTACCCAGGCAAAGCTTCTTTCCACCACCCAATGCCTGGGCAGTAAGACAAATCCCTTCTTGGCCTCTTGGAGCTTGACAACGATCAATTCAATGCCGTGCTTTTGGGCTTGTTCGGCTGCGTTCTCCCCTGTATAGCCCTGATCCACATAAGCAATTTGCACGCTTTGGCCTGTCGCTTCTTGTAATTCTTCGCTTAATGCGGCAACCTGACTGCGATCATCTTCGTTAGCAGGAGTAACTTTCAATGCCAGTAAATGGCCCAACGTATCAACGGCAGCATGAATTTTGGAGCCTTTCACTTTTTTGTGTCCGTTATAACCGGCCCGGGCCCCACTTTCAGGAGTTGAAGCCAGAGTGCGGCTATCATAAATCGCAGCCGTTGGTGTTGGTTTACGTTCATTAAGCACGCGCAGGGCCAATCGTAAATCGTAAACCATGGCCTCAAAACATCCGGCCGCAATCCAACGCTGTGTCTGTTGATAAACAACTTCCCATCGAGGAAAGTCGTGGGGGAGATAGCGCCAGGGAGAGCCTGTGCGCACCAACCAACGCAAAGCATTAAATACTTCGCGCAGTTCATGATGGCGTTGAGGAGCGTCGGTTGTCATTAAAGTTAGATAAGGCGCAACAAAGGCCCATTCTTCATCACTCACATCGCTAGGATAGCTTTTACGAGACATAATCCAAGTGTACAAAGTGCATAACACGCTCTAGGCCTCCTGAAAATCGCCAGTGGAAATGCCTTCACAAGCTAACTAGCGTATATGCATATCTATGGTCGATGTGGAGGGGTAATCGCTGCTGCAGCTTGGTTACCGATTACGACAAAGCGTTTATTCTCAATAATACGAATAGGCGGTGTAGGTAGCTGGGAAAGAATTTCATTAGTGGTTTTATTTTTACGCACAATGAAATACGCTGGAGTAGATAAGCGTAAATCAAGAAGCATATGTTCGAGCTTACTAGTATCTTCTATAACCCAACTGCGCCGCTCTGTAATGGATAACTGGTCAATGCCATAAGATAGCTCACTGGGACTACCCAGCATCTTGACTCGTCTTTGCGAATAGAAACCTATACTCTGCGTGAACGGTAGGGTATCCACTTCGGCTCCGGCGCGAATACCTGATTGGATGTAGGTAATTAGTAATGGTGTGGTGAACTGTGGTGCGATAGAAGAAACTATAAACAGCGCAGCAATTAGGGCAGCTGTAAAGCCACCAGCGACCACAATGAGTAATTCTTGTATTCGGTGACGCCACGCCACAATTGTTAAAGCTAAGCCCCATAGCATTAGCACAATATTGCATGCTATGATGAGGTCATAGTTAACTCCCAGCTCAATCGCTCTGGAGGCACCACGCCATCCGGCAAATAACGCACCACCCAGAACCAGTAGTGCCAAGAAAAAAGTGGAGTAAGACATAGTGCGTATCGCATTAATGCCTTGGGATTCGCGGTATAATTGCCGGTCAAAGTAAGCAGCCAATAAAATAGCGACAGGTGGCAAAATTGGCAATAAATAGGTAATAAGTTTGGAAGAAGACGACGAGTAAAATGCCAGGATAAAACCTATGATACTCAGTAGGAAAATACCTGCACGATGTCGTGGAGATGGGGGCTGTTTCCAAGCTTTTATTCCGGCAAAAATTGCTGCTGGAATAAAGACGGACCAGGGAAATAGGATAACAGGAATAAGTTTAAGGAAATAGTCGAAACCTTGAATATGGTCAGCTCCACTAATTGAGTTTCCGAAGAATCTCGCAAAGTGTTGATCATACCAAAAATAATAATTAAATTCTGGATTACGGAGTGCAACTATGATGAACCACGGTGCTACTATTACAAAAAAAAGAGCTATACCTACGGGATAAAAAGTGAATTTCAAAGCATCAAATCGGCGTTGTAATAGACAATACAGCATGATGCATCCCCCAGTTAATACTAGATTGACGGGGCCTTTGGCGAGGACCGCCAAAGCTAGCACTATCCAGAATGTAGCATTAAATATTTTTTGTTTTTTGGGGATAATTTCTGTGTGTCCCATCCACCAAAATCCAAGAGCGATAAAAAGCAGTGCAGAAACTAGCATATCGGTGACAACAATTCGCGCTAGGACCGGCCACATTAGACTGGTAGAAAGAATGATGGCAGCAAGTAATCCAGTCTGCTGATTAAACATGTGTCGACCTAATAACCAGACAAAAACCACCCCACTCAAAGCAGCAAGTGCCGGTACTAAGCGGGCTGCTGCTTCAGAAAATCCAAAGAGTTTGTAACTAGCTGCAATACCCCAATAAAGTAGAGGTGGCTTATCAAAGAATTCGATATGATTTAATGTTGGCGTGACGTAATCACCATTAATTATCATTTCGCGTGGAATGGCACCGTAACGTCCTTCGTCTGCGTCGAAGAATGCCCAGCTCCCCAAGCGAAAAAAGAATAAGAAGAAGGTGAGCGGAATCAGCACAAAAAGCGAGCGATAGGAAGAATTGTGAATAGATGAGGATGAAAGAGGCATTGTAGAGTTTCCAAGTGGAAGATCTTAGAACTTGTTCCAAGAATCTGTAGGAATTGGCTATTTATCTATGATAAGTCCATCTAAAAAGTCATCGGATTGGATGGGGGTGGTGCTTTATGTCAGGATTTGTTATCAGAAAGATTCAACTGTATCTATCCTGTAGTACCAGCTGATAGATTAGTACTGTCGAAGGTTACCTCTGAAGCGTATATTTGTAATAAGATTAGATACTTCATTACAAATATAAGTATTAAATTGTGTTTGCAGTAATAACCAATATTAAAGAGATAAGGTTTTGTTGCATAAATGACACTTAACCGCATGCCAGGACTGGGAATGCCCCGAAGCTACGCCGATCAAGAATAAACCCGTAAACGCAAAACAGGCATATAAACTATTTATGCAACAAAGCCAAGAGATAAAATTGGCTTTGTTGGAATATGAAGTGATCTATGCACCGATATGTGCAGTCATCTTGATTTCATTCGGAAATTTAGTAGTCGTAGTGCGTTAGCGACCACAATTAGCGTGCTTCCTTCATGAAAAATAACAGCTACCCCTAGACGTGTGAAGCCAAACAAGGTTGAAGGAATAAGGATGGCGATGACACCAAGTGAAATCCACAGATTTTGCTGAATAATGGCGCGTGACTGGCGGCTAAGGGCAACGGCAAAAGGCAGTTTAGAAAGATCATCGCCCATCAATGCAATATCCGCTGTTTCGAGCGCCACATCGGTTCCCCCCGCTCCCATGGCAATGCCGACGGTGGCATTGGCAAGAGCTGGGGCGTCGTTCACGCCGTCGCCGACCATAGCGACTTGGCCATGTTGTCCAAGCAATTCTTTGATCGCCGTCACTTTGTTTTCGGGCAGTAAATCGGCACTTATGTCAGTTAGGCCTGCATCCTGCGCAATGGTTTTTGCCACACGTTCGTTATCGCCTGTCAGCATGATGAGCGATGCAATCCCCATCTTGCGCAGTATCTTCAAGGCACCGGGTGTTTCCTCGCGCAACATATCAGCCAAAGCCAGGACACCCAGTATTTTCGGGCCACGGCCAACGATCATCGTTGGTTTGCCTGCCTGGCCCATTTCCTGAATACGATTTTGCAATTCGGTGGGTAGAGCAATGCCAGCTTCTTCAAACATTTTGGCGTTGCCGATACGAATTATCTCGCCACCGACTTCGCTTTCCACGCCGCGTCCTTGAATGTTTTTCAATTCGCCTGATGGCGGCAGTTCCAAGTTATCGGCCTGAGCGCGGCGAACAACAGCCTGAGCCAGCGGATGAGAAGAACGCGTTTCCACGGCGGCAGCGACTTGTAGTAATTCGTTTTCGCTAATTTCAAGCGGGATGATGTCGGAAACTTCGGGACGGCCACGTGTTATCGTGCCGGTTTTGTCGAATGCAATGGCTTTTAAGGAACCGAGGTTCTCTAAATGAACACCGCCCTTTATCAGCACGCCGTTGCGTGCGGCCTGGCCAATTCCGGCTAAGACTGCTGCGGGCGTCGCAAGGGCCAGAGCACACGGAGAAGCGGCTACCAGAGTGCTGATAGCGCGCATGAGTGCGGCATTCCATGAAAGCCAACCCAGCAGTGGGGGGACAACCGCAGCCAGAAAGACTACAACTAAAACGCCCGGTACAAAAATACGCTCAAAATTTTCAGCAAAGGTTTGCGAAGGCGACTTCTGGCTTTGGGCTTCTTCAATCATTTTCAAGACACGCGCCATCGTGGTATCCTGGGCAAGTTTGTTAACCTCGACTTCCAGCGCGCCGTCGCCGTTAATGCTGCCTGCAAAAACCACATCTCCAGGCTCTTTTTCAACGGGGACGCTTTCGCCGGTTATGGGGCTTTGATCGAGTGAGGATGCGCCTGAAATAATCTTTCCCTCTACTGCCACACGATCGCCTGGCCGGATAATCGCCACATCGCCAATCTGTAACAGCTCAATCGGCACTTCAAGCTCATTACCGTCGCGCCGCACACGCGCAACTTTAGGGGTTAGCCTTCCCAATGCGTTGATCGCATCGCGTGCACGATCCATCGCCGAATGCTCAAGAGCATGACCAAGTGAGAATAGAAATAGTAAAAAAGCACCTTCAGCCCATTCACCCAGAAAGCCCGCTCCGATAGCACCAGCCAACATCAGGAACTCGACGTTGAATCGTCCGCTTAAAATTGTGGGAATCGTATGGCGTGCCAAATTGTAACCACCTGCAGCATAAGCAGCCAGATAAAACGCTAGGGCAATACTGCCGGGTAAAGCAAGATAGTTTTCACCAACGTAACCGATGAGCAAGAGGACGCCTGCCGTCAGAGACAGCATTAATTCACGATTACGCATCCACCAACTGCCTGCTGTTGCCTGCTCGTGGCTGTGTCCTTCATGTTCATCGCCTGCTGGTGCCTGTGTCGTTAGTGAAGTAGCAATACTTTTTGGGACGGGAATACGATAGCCCAGGGTGTTGAGGGCTTTGATGATGGCATTTTGATCGGTTAATGTGGAATCGTATTCGACTTTCATTTTTTCAGTCGGATAGTTCACATTGACATAGAGCACTCCAGGTATTTTCTTTACAACGTGTTCAATGCTGGCAGCGCAACTTGCGCAATCCATACCTTTGAGCGGAAGTGTCTCATGCTTGAACCGTTGCGTGATGAGTGTGCCTTCATCACGCGCCATCCGTTCAAGCTTTTCGAGTGGCACTAGGTTCGGCTGATAATGTAAGCAAAAAAACATCTTGCCATCATTCTCTTGAAGATGCACCTGAGTAATACCGGTCTGAGCGCGCAATCGTTCGGCCAGGCGTTCAACACATCCATCGTGTTGGTCTTCAATACCCGGCAAAATCAAGGAAAAATCCAACTGCAGGGTTTCCTGGGTGGGCAGGACGGAATGTTCGTTCATTTTCATTGTCGTTGTTTATCGTATATGAAATGCTAACGGTAATACTTTGATCTGCGGATGGCACGGTTAGCGTTGCGTGGTGGAGTAGGGTGCCGCTTTCGATTGCGCGAAGAGGGCTGCATCCACTTGTCGATTCGCTTTCGATTTTTCACAATCAAAATGATCGCGCTTGTAATGGACAATAGCATCGAAATCGGTGCCGGTAAAAGCAAGATGCGGGCCAATACCGTAATGAGAACTAGGTAGGTAACTATGACAAGAGATACTGTATTAATAATATCCATAGCACTCCTTTAATTCCTAATCTAATTGCCAATATAAATATAATCTTTACATTTGGCAATCGCCGATATGAGGACATTATAGAACCCTATGCTTCATGTCATAAAGTAGTTATTCTTTATGTCCTTAGATTCAGCTTTAGACAATTTTTGCCAATGCGTTTCTAACATTAAGCAATGTGCATAGAACTTACTCTAATCTAAGCTGGATTAGTCGTTTTCTCCGGTGCGAATTTTTACAGTTTCTTCAATGGGAATAACGAATATACGCCCATCTCCAGATTTGCCGGTATGAGCATGGGCTTGAATAGTTCTGAGCACAGTATCAGCAAGGTCATCAGAAACCATGACTTCGAGTTTAGTTTTTGTAACCGGATCATGAACACCACGCTCTACATTAATACCCTGAACTTCCGAGACCGTGACAGCAGGTAAGCCTTCGATTTCACGTAAAGCGGATATAACGTGACTTAACATGAATGGTTGGATAATCGCTTTAATTTCTTTCATCGTATTTCCTTTGTGTGGGGTAGGTTACAACCAAGAACAAATGTCTCTTACCATGCCATCGCACTTAAGTTTTTTATAGATACCAATAAGACGATGGCATGATAATCAGACAGATCTAAATTCTTCTCAATAATTTAAATTGAATTGAAATAACAAAAATCAGACTTCGACTTCGACTTTTTCCTCCCGCTCAAACCAATGATAAAGCGTGGGCAACACGAACAGCGTCAGCAGCGTACTGGTAAGCAAACCACCAATTACCACTGTCGCCAGCGGCCTTTGCACCTCGGCACCGGCCCCGTGGCCCAGCGCCATGGGCAAAAAGCCGATGCTGGCCACTGCCGCCGTCATCAGCACCGGACGCAAACGCAGCAAACAGCCCTGAATCACCGATTCATGGAGCGGTTTCCCTTGCTGGCGAAGCTCATTGATGAACGTCACAAGCACCACGCCGTTGAGCACCGCCACACCGAACAAGGCGATGAAGCCGATGCTGGCCGATACGGAG
>DAITOV010000115.1:0-12502 GCA_036833945.1 Abditibacteriia bacterium | reverse complement strand
TGCACATGGCATGTGCCCTCATTTGCTTAAAGAGAGTTTTGGGATGACTTCTAATCCCTTATATCTTGATATCTCAAAAATTAGGCAATGTCCTAAACTCACGTTCGACAGAAGAACAATCTTCACATCGAGTAATAGTAATATCTCTAACAGGGGTTGGATTTCGATTTGGATGTAGACGATTGCTGCGCATTCTTTGAATGGTCCAGAGTATATCGAAGCCACGTTCAACAGAAAGAGATATTTGATCTGTGACCAGAAAGCGCCCATGCGGACATTCCGAATTAGATGACTCTTCTTTTAAGAAAATCTTTACTGGAACTCCTGTCAATGCGCGGATATCTGCCTCTACCCTAGACACCTCTTGACGCACTAAATGTCGAGAGAAAGAAAAGCTCCTCGAAACAAAATAACCACAATAAACTTCGAAAACACCTCCTCGATGAATTCCACCTGAATTTGCAAATATTTGTGCTATCCATTGAAGTGTATCCTTATACTTTTCACTAAATTGCACACCATTTGAAATTTCAATACTTCGCCCAATGTAGCGATCGTAGATCTTAACGTGTTTTGCAGTCAATAGCACTGGTCGTAATATCCGATTTTCGAAATCAGATTTATTCCATTGCCGGTCTATAATCGCATGAGAAAACTCCTGACCCCGGACTATTGAGAATCGTGACAAAGAGTAGTCTTCTGTATCAACATAACGCTCACTTGTGATTTGAGATAAGGAACAGCTAAAACAGGTAGAAGTTGTAAAATAATAGGAATCTTGGATTGATGCGCACAAACCTAGAAATTGAGCACACGATGGTATTGAACATACTTGACACGGCAAATATGGGTTTGAATGTTCCTGAAATCTGTTTCTCTTTTCAAGTTGGCTAAAAATTTCCACTGCTCGTGGTTTGTACTTGCTTGGCCAATTTTGAATAGCAACTGTATAATCATTTTTCACGGCGCAATTTCCGGGGAAAAATATGACACAATTTTCTGACAACTCCCGCAAAATACTTATCCAGCGATTACAGAACTCTCTTTGAGCAGCTAATTGAGGTGGAACTTGCGCAAGCAAAGTGGGAGGAATGATAGTCTGAAGAAGCATCTTTAAGAAAACATCTCCCTATACCCTTCTTCGAAGAATCCATTCGGCCATTCATCTATGAAATCCCCTTCTGCGTCTAATCTTAGTTCGTAGCATTTAGAACCATTAGTTTCTCTATTAACGTAAACAACAGAGACATCATCGTGTTTAAGAACGCCTGTACGAATTAATCTCTGAAGCCGTAACATTAAATGTTGGCTATGAGTCTCAATAATGAACTGATTGGAATAGGGTTTTTTAGAGCATAAAGCTATAAGTGAACCTAAATCTGCTTGTAGTTTAGGATGCAAATGAATCTCAGGCTGCTCTATAATCAAAGTCTTCTCTCTCGAAAGCATACTTTGAACAATGATTGGTAACACCTGACTTATGCCAAAACCTACATCTAGAATACTGGCGTGAATGTTAGTTTTTTTATCAAATAATCTAAGAGCGAATACATCTTGAAGTTCTGACTCCTTGTCATTGATGGATGATATTTTCAATTCGTAACCCAAGCCGAAATCTTCCAACATTTCATTTACGGCATTTAATAAATCTACTCTCTTAAATAAAACGTCGGGAACCATTCTCCCCGTTTTACCTACTTGCTCGGAGTGGTTTCCGCTGAAGATGTAATACCTTTCCGGGTAATCACGTAGAGGCCCTATATACAACATTTTATTTAAGTTTTTCTCTATTATGTTAGATACTAAAAAAGCAATTTCTACTGAGAGTGTTGACTCAATAGAATCGCCCAATCCTAACGCATCGTAGATAAACTCGCGATTCGGCTTCTTCTTTCTCCTAATAATTTTTACTGGCAAGTAATTTTTGCAATCAATAATAATATCTTTATTTTGCTCATCTATTTCACGAATAAAATCAAAAAAGCTATATGAACTATACCGTTTTATTAGAATGTATAATTTTTCTAATTCGTGAGCAATACTGTCACTTCGGTTCTTGTGACCAACTTTGACTCCTCTTTCTAATTCATCTAAGTTTTTTTCAAAGTGCTTTTTAAAATCAATCGCCCGTGGTAAAAAATCATTCTTAATCCGATCATTTGTTACTTCCCAATAAGTAGTCCAGAAGGGATGCTTCGGGTCTATTGGACATACACATAAGCCATATTCGATGTTAGTTCTATTTAACTGATTTTCAGTATTCTCTGCGAAATCCTGATCGTAGCAAACATCAGATTGACCTCCTATTTTTTGAATTTTAAAACAGTAAACGGGGAGTTCTGTGTTGTCAATATATACTTGTATTTGTTCTAGACGTGCGGATGAATTTTTTTCGTCATACCCCATCTGCACATTCAGCCCCACTTTCTCTATTTTCATCTTCCTTAGGGCTTTGGAGAATGTAGAAGATAATTTGTTGATCGACTGATCAACTGCGAAAGTAATCCTGAAGGAAAACTTCTTATTAACATCGTGTGCATTAATGAATTCACGAACCCCTCCAAGATCGACTAAATTTCCCTTAGGCAGAACTAACGTCTGCGGATTCTCTGAATGATCTATAGTTTGCTTTAATAGTAATAATGATTGCAGAATAGAACTTTTACCTGAAGAGTTTTGCCCATAAATTAGTGTGATGGGACGCAGTTTGATATTTTGTTCCTCTGCAAACGCCTTGAAATTTTCGAGTGAATATTCGGTAATCATTTGTCCTCAAGTTGAGATTTTCTTAGGTAGTTCTACGTAATTTTAGAATTTTCTATAATTTGTTTCCTACATTGGTACAATTCTACTGATTAATAGCGTATGAAGCTCTATGAGATTTAAATCTCGCAGAATATCTAGCGCCCCTATTATAACTCCACTCCTCTAAAAAATTTGCGTTTTTTTTCTTGACACCCACCCACCCTTCATCGTATATTCACGATATACGATGAAACTCCCCATCTGTCCACCCGGCAAAACTAATCCGAGCACCCTCCCCACCCCCACCGACGAGCAATTGGCCGAGTTGGCCGCCGCGCTCGGCCATCCGGCGCGGGTGGCGATTATCCGGCTGCTCAAGGAGCGGCAGGTGTGCGTGTGTGGTGAAATCGTGGAAGTGCTGCCACTGGCGCAAAGCACGGTTTCGCAGCATTTGAAGGTGCTCAAGCAAGCGGGCTGGATTCAGGGTGAAGTCGATGGCCCGCGCGTGTGCTACTGCCTCGACCCGCAAACGCTGGAGTTGTTTCGGGAGTTGATTGATACGTTGTAAAAAAATTTAATCTCTTTAATCGTTAAAAAACGATTAAAGAGGGAGCTTAGATTTTAGAACTTAGATCTTAGGAAGATATCCGTAGAGCAAGAAACCTAAGCTCTAATATCTATTTGCACTATGAACTCCAATTCCCCAACTACTTCCCCTTCCTGCTCGCCAATCGAACGGGCGCGGCTTTCGTTTCTTGACCGTTACCTCACGGTGTGGATTTTCGCGGCGATGGCTTTGGGCGTGGCGCTGGGCACCGTTAGCCCCGGCGTGGTGGGCGCGCTTACCGGGTTCTCGGTGGGCAGCACTTCCATTCCCATCGCCATTGGGCTGATTGTGATGATGTATCCGCCGCTGGCGAAGGTGAAATATGAAGAGCTGGACCGCGTCTTTCGCGATACCCGCGTGCTGGGGCTTTCGCTGGTGCAAAACTGGGTCATCGGGCCGCTGCTGATGTTTGGCCTGGCGGTGCTGTTCCTGCGCGGCTACCCCGACTACATGGTGGGGCTTATCCTCATCGGGCTGGCGCGCTGCATTGCGATGGTCATCGTGTGGAACCAGCTTGCCAAAGGCGATACCCAATACGCCGCCGGGCTGGTGGCGTTCAACTCGGTGTTTCAGGTGCTGTTCTATTCCGTCTATGCCTACGTCTTCATCACGCTGCTGCCGCCACTTTTAGGGTTGCAGGGCGCGGTTGTCGCCATCAGCATGAGCGAAGTCGCCCAGAGCGTATTGCTGTATCTGGGCGTGCCGTTTTTGGCGGGGATGCTCTCGCGCGCCGTGCTGCTGAGGCTGCGCGGGGCCGTTTGGTATGAAGGGCGCTTCCTGCCTGCCATCAGCCCGCTCACGCTGCTGGCGCTGCTGTTTACCATCGTGGTGATGTTCGCCCTGCAAGGCCAGCGCATCGTTTCGCGGCCGCTGGATGTGGTGGTCATCGCCATTCCGCTGCTGCTCTATTTCACGGCCATGTTTGCCGTTTCGTTCTGGATGGGCAAGAAAGTGGGGGCCGATTATAGCAAAACCACCACTCTGGCCTTCACTGCCGCCAGCAACAACTTCGAGCTGGCGATTGCGGTGGCCATTGCCGTTTTCGGCATCGAAAGCGGCGCGGCGTTCGCGGCGGTGATCGGCCCACTCATCGAAGTGCCGGTGATGATCGGCCTGGTCGGCATCGCCCTCAAATATCAAACCAAATTCCAAGGAAAAACCCATGAAACTGCATGAACTCAAGTCGCTGCTCACCGCGCACCCCGACAAACAATTTCGCCTGCTGCTGCCGGGCGGCCAGCCCATTCCCATTGCGCTACACGTCACTGAAGTGGGCCACGTGCGCAAGAACTTCATCGACTGCGGCGGCCAAACCCACAGCCAGGAAAGCTGCCAGTTGCAGGTGTGGCTGGGCCAAGATACCGACCACCGCCTGAGCAGCGGCAAGCTGGCCGCGATTCTCGAATTAGCCAATGGCATTCTGCCGGGCGACGATCTCGATGTGGAAGTGGAGTATGAAGATACCGCCATCTCGCAGTACCAGGTAGCAAGCCATGCCGTGAGCGATGAAGCGCTCACCCTGCAACTCAGCGGAAAACACACCGCTTGCCTGGCACCCGAACTTTGCGTGGTGCCGTCGGAACCGTCCTCGTGCGGCTGCGGGCCGAAAGGATGTTGTTGAAAAGGAATGGCATGAAAAAGAAAGTCTTGTTCGTTTGCATTCACAACTCGGCGCGCAGCCAGATGGCCGAGGCGCTACTCAACCAGATGTGCGGCGACCGATTTGAAGCCCAAAGCGCCGGACTCACTCCTGGTACGCTCAATCCGCTGGTGGTGGAGGTGCTGGCCGAAGAGGGCATCGATATTCGTGGCAAGGCCACCCAGGCGGTGTTCGACGTGGTGAAGCGCAGCGAGATCTTCGCCTACGTCATCACCGTGTGCGATGAAGCCAGCGCCGAACGGTGCCCCATCTTCCCCGGCGTCACCACACGCCTGCACTGGAGTTTTCCCGACCCCTCTGGCTTTGAAGGCACCCGCGAAGAAAAGCTCCACCGCACCCGCACCGTGCGCGAAGCAATTCGGGAAAGGGTTGCAGAATTTTGTAAGGAAACCTGTTGAGACGATGCGGAAGGGATAAGGGAGATAAGCAGTTCGCTTATCCCCCTTTTCTTGTTCCTGCAAGATGCTGACGGTCCATATTCCACCGCGATTTCTGTATTCTTCCCTAAAATGCAACATAGCTGTCGGAGTGGCGCTTTAGTGTGAGCTGCTTGGTCGCCCCATCCCAAATAGTGGTGAAAGATTCAAAACCTTCCTCAACCCTTCGCACCGAAACATAGAAATGACCATTGCGTTTGAGCGCCAACGGATAAGGCGAACGCTCGGGCCAGTAGCCCATATCGGGGTGATAACTGCGATGGCCCCCCGCCCGCAGCCCCATAGTGGCACAAGACTCGAATACGGAGATATAAACCCGGCGGTCCTCGTTGGCATAGCTCACCGCCAGCCCCATGTGGCGATAGGCCGCCGCCGGAATCGCCAGATGCTGCCGGTCGAGCCACAGCGTGGGCACGGTGGTGATGAGTTTCCCCCTGGCATCCAGAATGCGGGCACGAGGCGCTGCCTCACTTTTTCCCAACACCAACAGAAAAAAGCCAAGTAACAAAAAACTACAATGCAAAAATCGCCCTTTCATCCCGGTTGCCTCATTCAGCATTCATAATTCAAACTTCCCTTCACTGCCACCCCTGCCACACCGGGTAGCGTGAGCCGCCGTTGTAGAAATAAGAAACCTTCTGCCATTTCACATGGCCGTCCATGTAAGAGGCATTGGCACCATCGAAGTGTCGGCCGTAGTGCAGATTTGCGGTCAGGCAAGGGCTTTGCCCGGCCACTTTGCAGAAATTGACATTCCAACCGCTGCCACTATCCCAGGAATTGGCGGCTGGCGGATAGCCCTGCAGCGCCCAGGTGGTGTCGTAGAAAGCAATCATCTCCGAAGCACGATCCAGCGTCGCTTCGTTGAGTTCGGTCGCCCCGCCTGTCAAGTAACCCGCCGGTATCCCGGCAACCAGATTGTAGGCATAGCCCGAAGGATAGGCGGTAGTAGCATTGCCGCTGGGGCAACTAAAAACCTGGGTGTTTTTCACATAGGGCTGCAAAAAACCTGAAGTAGGCCCGGTGGCACCGTTCGGCCCCCAGTAGATTTGGCAGGCCTCATAATTGACGGGTGCTTTTTTGTCATCGACATCCGGCCCATAGCAACGCCAGAAATATTTGCCGTCGTAATCTTGCACATACTGCATCATGCCAAGGCCAATTTGCTTGAGGTTGCTAGCACAACTGGTGCGGCGCGCATTTTCGCGAGCGCGGGCGAATACCGGAAACAGAATCGCCGCCAGAATAGCTATAATAGCAATGACGACCAAAAGCTCTATCAGGGTAAAACCGGTCCTTTTCGCGCCCTGCGCGGTAGGCGCGCTTGAAAACGTCGTATCTGTATTCATCGCGTTCTCCTTCTTGCCGTATGCTTCTAATATACCCCTGCACTGCAAAGCTTAAACCGTTCAGTAATACCGACGTCACTGCAATCCTAATTTGATAGAAAATTTTCAGGAAGAGGGGAATCCAACCCGGCTTTGTGGAATGCATTATCGCGCCTTAGCCACCAATGGACGATGATAGAGCACTTGCAGCCGTTCATTGGCATAGAATTCCGTCACTGGCTCGCCAAACCGGTCGAACCAACGTAAGCGTGCCGTTTCTTCCCGCGTTATCGTTCTATTGCCCGATTCCACAAAGACAACAGGCTCGGGCAAACGCACCAGCGCGAAAGGCGCTTGCCCGGGACGAACGCGGATGAGATGCGTCACGATAAACGGGCCATCGGAACCCGCGCTCAAATAAACTTCACCATTCGCCGCGCCCGAAACCCACAGGCGGTGCCGGGATTTCTCGACCGCCTGTAACGAAATGTAGCCACCAGACAGCAGCATTGCCAGACCAGCAACAATGAGCAAAAAGTTTTGGGTGCGCTCCAGCCCAAGCACGCGTTTTTCGAGGGAAATCATGCTTCTATTAAACGCGGCAGAGGCCGACGCAAACAAGCACTTGAGTGAGTGGGAATGTGGTTTTAGGGCGTAGCTTCGCAGAATTGAGGAGGCATGGCACCCGCCCGTAGAGACGTGATTTATCGCGTCTGGGGCATAACCGCTTGTGAAAAGCCGAGCTTGGGTTAAAGCTCAGACGCGATAAATCGCGTCTCTACATAAATTGAAAAAATAACGATTGCTCCAGAAGAACCACAGTCATTACAACGCCAATGCCGGCGGTTCATATTCCGGCCCATCACCCATGACCTCTCACCCATAACCTATTAAAAAAACCCACACTCTCAATGAGTGCAGGTTCTTCATAAGCGACGCGTTCTTTGAATTAGGCGCTGGCTACAATGCGGGTGGCCAGGCTCTGGAAGAAGGCCGAGAGGTGCAGGCTACGCTGGATGCGTTGTTCACGCGAGAGCTGCTTCGAGCCGCAGGAGGCACAGCGCAAAACATCTTCGGGGGCATTGGCACCATCGGTGCGCGGGGCATCGCTGACTTCGAATTTCATATCGTTGCAGCAGGTTTTGAGAAGTTGTGACATGGATTTGTTCTCCGTGAAGCAGCCCGCCCGTGGGAGCGGGCTGCTTGTTTGGAATTTTTTGAATCGGTGGTAACCGGTTATTGGATGCCGCCGATGGGAGCGTTGTTGGCCGAGTAGACCTTCTTGCCCCACAGGAAGTTGGCGGGGTTGAGCGTAGCGCTCACTTTATACCACTTGGCATGACCGTCGGCGAAGAGGTAGTTGCCGCCATCAAGGTGGCGCTTATAGGAGCCATACATGATGCGTGGTTTGCCGCTGGAGGGGTTGTCCATCGCGTCAATGGCAGTTTGTACATCGACAGCAGTGATGGTGTCGGTGCCGTCTTCAGCTTCATATTCGCCACCGTTTTCCAGCAAGGCCGAAAGCGGGCGATGCGACTTGATGGCAGCGCCGCCGGTGGTGGAAGTGCCGTTGAGGTTGGCCGGATTGCTCGACATTTCCGAAACCATAATCACCGAGGACGATTCTTCCAGCGCCGCTTCGTTGACCACATTGAGTGGAACGGAAGCATACTTCTTGCGCGGCATTATCACTTCGTTGGCGATGTAGGAAAGACGCGGCACCTGCACGTCGTCGATACCGGATGTCTGGAAGGTCTGGCCGCTGGCCGTGCAAGCAGGTTTGGTGCAGTTGGTGGGCGCAATGCCGCCACCTGTATCGCTGGGACACACGAAGAGCTGCTCGCTCTTGACATAGGGCTGCACGCTACCCGACCAGTGAACATAGCCGCCGCCGCTGGTAGCACCATTGACGTAGAAGTAAGCCATGGGGTAGGTGCTGTCGTAATCCTGCTTGTATTGCTCGATGCCCAGGCCAATCTGCTTCATGTTGGACAGGCAACTGGTACGGCGTGCGTTTTCACGGGCACGGCCAAACACCGGGAACAGGATAGCCGCCAGAATAGCTATAATAGCTATGACGACAAGTAATTCGATGAGAGTGAAGCCCTTACGCTTCACTTCTCGGCACAGGGTGGATTTTACAGCGCTCATCTTTTTCTCTCCGCAATAAGTTTTTCCGGCTTAAATTTTCACGACAAGTCGATTACGCACCACATTGTAGAACGCTTTCCTTAAATCGAGGCCAAAACAACATTAAAAATAGGTAAAGCCCGCGTCAGGACGCGAGCTTTACCTACCAACCTTATTCAAAAGGGAAAAAGAATACCGTCAGGCCGCTGGAGAAGTGCGCGGATCTTCGGTTTCGTCTAAGAGATCGGAAGCAAACGCTTCCCCGGCAGCTTCAAGTGTAGGCTGCTGCCAGGCTTCGCGGCGAAAGGTTTCGGCCCAATTCTTCGCCCAGTCGGCAACTTGCGACGATACTTGCGAGTCGCCGGTAAATTCTGGATAGGAGTTACGATTCATGACATTCTCAACGGCAAAATATTGACTGAACACTGTTCTACTCTGTCAATTAAGTTTTCCACCTTCCCTTACCGAGAATATCGGTTCGGAGACTTGGCCTCACAAACTGTCATTCTGAGCCTGCGAAGAATCTCATTCCACCTCCCTAAACCTTATATGACAGGGGAAAGATGTTTTAGCTCATTGCTACGAGATTCCTCGTGCCTCGGAATGACACAGTGCAATGTTCACACACAGGGATATAAAAACTTAACTAGCAAAGTAGTTATGGTGCAATTTTTTTGCCAAGAAACAGCGAGACCGTACCATTGCCTTCATTGGCCGTCACCAGCAGGTTACGCTGCGGGATGGCGACCACGCCTTCAGGCTCGCTGCCGGTTGTGAGCCATTGCAGGAAGCGCGGGGCACGTTCATCACCGATATCGTAGAGCGCGCCGCCCATTGCGCGTTCGCAGGCAATGAAAGCCAGCTTTTGCTCGCCTTGCTGCCACACCGCGACACCTTCGGGTTCGATACCCTTTTTCTTCGAGCGGTCGTCGTCGTAAGCCCCGGCCACCACCGCCATGCGCTCCAGTTCGTCGCCGCTGTCAAATACCACTTCGCCCTTGCGGGTGAAAATCGTGAAGTTGCGGCCACCCACGAATTGATTGCGCTTCTTCTCCAAATCGAGATCGTAATCGCCTTCATTGGCCGTAATGAGGTTGCCCTGCGGCGTCCAGGCAATGCCGTCCGGCTCGCGGCGGGCATCTACCAGTTGGTCGGTCAGTTTCATTTCCCCGTCTTTTTGCAAATCGGCCGGGTGGCTGGTGGTGCCGCAATCCCAAACTTCGAGAAGTTTGCCGGTCTCGAGCGAAACGATGACGACGGCGTTGTTTTCCTGCAAAGTGACGACAGCCTCGTTTTGCGCGTTGATACTGATGTATTCCGGCTCGGGGTCGGTGGGAAAGCGAATCGGCAAGCCGGTGAGGTTCACCCGGCGCGTTTGCCATTGCGCGGGTTGACCTTCCAGATCGACCATCAACAGATAACCGGCGGGCGATTGCGGCATGGGTGCATCGGCGTTTTGCCGTTCGTTTTCCACCGCCACGGCAGCAAAGCGGCCATCGGGCGAAACCGCCACGCAATCGGGCTGGCCGTTGAATTTGAGATCGCGCTGCAGGCGGTAGGTTTTGCTATCGAGCACCGCCAACCGGGCCGGGGTGCCTTTGATAGCGGCCAATGCCCATTTACCGTCGCGGGTATAGGCCACCGAAGTCGGCTCTCCGCCGGTTTTGAAGGTGGCCAACTCGCGTGGTTTAGCCGGGTCTTGAAGATCGACCCAACCGATTTCGCGGGTTTTGGAATCGGTATAGGCCAGGGTGAGGCCATCGGGCGAGGCCGAAGCGATTTCGGCGACCTGGCCCGAAACACGGTAAGGAGCCAGCGTTTCAAACGGCTCGACGGTTTTGGTGTAGGTTCCTGCGGCAAATAACAGTCCCGCCCCGCAAAGCAGCGAAGCGGTCGTGAAAGCAAATCTTTTCAGCATGTTTTTCTATTAGTAGGCGAAAGGAAAAGGCAACCGAGCGTTGATATTCACTCTCAAAAATTTAGCCACAGATTGGTTTAGATCTTAGGTCTTAGAGCTTAGATCTTAGGAGGAGCTTGGCAGAGCGAGAAACCTCAGTCCTAAGCTCTAAAATATAGGTTCTGCGGTTCCCATCTGTGTTTATCTGTGTTCATCTGTGGTTAATTCAATAATAAAAAAATTGCGAAAACTTGCGACGAAGTTAGCGCAGCCGAAGGCTTTGCGTGCTATAAGACCGAAGGCTTAACGGGTTTGGCGCTCATGCCCGGCGGTGTTACAGGAACCGTCGCCGGTGGCGAAGTTATCCACTGCCAGCTTGTTGCGTGCCGGGGAAAGGGTGGGGCCGTCGCACAGGCTCTGGAAACCGGCCTTGGAGGTGATGAGTTTCACGTGTCCATCAGCAAAGGCCACGTTGATGCCCTGTTTGTGCGATTCGATCTCTTCGGCGCGGCCTTCTTCAAAGCCGTTGGGGCTGCCTTCATAACGTTCCCAGGGCGCGTTGAAGTCGCGGATAACGCGGGTTTCCGCCGGACGGGCGAAGTAGGAAACCGGCATAGGCGAGGGCGGCGGCGCAAAAGTGCCCGGGGTTCCGGCGCTGCTCACGCTCATGTCGCCGAGGTCACCGCTGTCCAAACCGTTCTTCTGCGCACCAGTCAGCACTTCGGGCGGAATGGAGAAATTGTCTTTGGTGAACTTGTAAGATTGCCCCAACGCTTCGTAGTAGGTGTATTTACCGCGTGTGACATTGATGGCACTGCCACCGGCCTTATTATTGGCCTTGTTGCCCCAGAATTTGAGGTCGTTGGGGCACTGGAAGACTTGCTGGCTTTTGACATAAGGCATGATGTCGTTCCACAGACCTTGAGGGCGGCTGCCCGCACCTTCTTCTCCGGTCTGGGTGATTTTGACACCGGTTTGGCCCTTAATCTTCCAGGCCAGGGGCATGTTTTCGTCGTAATCCTGCGTATACATCATGATGCCCAGCATGAACTGTTTCAAGTTGCTGGTGCAAGAAGCCAAACGGGCGCGTTCGCGGGCTTGTGAAAAGACGGGAAAGAGGATTGCTGCAAGAATAGCTATAATAGCAATAACGACAAGCAACTCAATCAAAGTAAAGCCCTTGCGTTTCACTTCCCCGGTGCGGCTGTGGTTAATGGTGTTCATTTTTCTCCTGATTCTTTAAATTCAGGAAAAATTTACAACGCGAATGTTAAATTTGAGGGAAAAGAAGATTAAGGCTTTTGTAAACAAAAGTGATCTTAGGTCTTGGATCTTAGATCTTATACCAATCCCAGAAATTATCTTCCTCTCCGGCAGGTAGACAGTAGACAGAATACAGGAAACAGGGAGGCAACCGGACTTTGCTGGCGACGATTATCCAATAAGCGCGTCAGCCTCGCGAATACTGGGATACAGAACACAGCTTTTTGTTCAGGGTAAAACCAAACTGCTTATCTCAAGAATAGGTTTCCTGTTTCCTACATTCTGTTGCCCATTACTCGACTGTAGGACGTTACTTTTCAGGATTGGTATTAGTTGTGTCTGAGGAAGCGCAACGACATGACACTTATTAGTCCGTAAAATAATTGTTTACGTCTGTGGTTCACCTGAAGAACCGCGCGCGTAAGCAAGCCGGGT